>JAZGCX010000408.1:0-3326 GCA_036477175.1 Phycisphaeraceae bacterium | reverse complement strand
GACGAATTGCCATGCCGCCGAGCACGTCTTTCGCGACCGGCGACTCGGGTCGGCTGAGATACCAGCACGCCGGCAAGGCGCCGGCCACGTTACTGATCAAGCTGATCAGCAACGCCGCGCCCATCGCCGCCACGCCGGCGGTGCCGGCGAAGCGGTAGGTGACCGTGCCCAAACTCGCTGCCAGCAGGGCCCCGGCGACGAAACAGAGCAGGCTGATCTTCAAGACGCGCCCGCCCGCGGTCGCGGGCAGGTCAGTGATCGCGGTCCATAGCGTCGTTGGGCTCTTCAGGATGCTTCTGTTCATCTTTGATCGTGCTTAGGGACTGTCTGACTAGGTTGTACATTCCGCCGACGATGCCGATGATGGCGCCGGTCAGCAGCCCGTATTGCTGTTCAATTTCAAATTGCCGATCAATATACCAGCCGATGACGCATCCACCGCTCACGGCACCGGCGAGTTCCAGGCCCATGCCGGCCAGGCGAAACTTGGTCGAGGCGCTGCGATCGGACTTCTTGCCGGCCACCGGCGGAAATTCCTTTTCGGCGAAACCGAAGGTCCGGCGGTCTCACCACTGCGTTTCGGGCACCGTCGAACATCATCCCAGGCGACCGAAGGTCAGGTAGTCTAGCAATCGCTGTCCGGCATCGTCAAGGTGTTCGCAGCTAAAGAATTGTGACAATTCCGGGCCGCTGACAGACACGTGAATTGACCCTGGCTGGACTTATCACTAAGGTGTATGGTGCGACGAAAGGTCATCTTCGAGGTGCTTTCCCAATGCAGATCGCTGTGGTCGGCGCCACCGGCGCCGTCGGCCGGGAAATGTGCTCGATTCTCGAGCAGCGGCGGTTTCCCGCCGAGTGCGTGACCCTGCTGGCATCGGGCCGATCGGCTGGAAAGCGCGTGCGGTATGCCGGCGCAGACCTGACCGTTGCCGAACTGACCACAACTTCGCTCAACAGCGTCGATTTTGCCCTCTTTTCGGCGGGATCCGGCATTTCCAGGGCCTTCGCAAAGCCGGCCGCGACAGCGGGGACCGTCGTGATCGACAACTCCTCGGCCTTCCGAATGGACCCCGACGTGCCGCTGGTGATCCCCGAGATCAACCCGCAAGATGCCGAGACGCACACTGGCATCATAGCCAACCCCAACTGCTCGACCATCATCCTGGCTGTCGCCGTCTGGCCGCTGCATCGGGTCAATCCCGTCCGGCGGATTGTGGTCAGCACCTACCAGGCCGCCAGCGGCGCCGGGGCGGCCGCGATGCAGGAACTCCACGATCAGACCCGCGACGTTCTTGACCAAAAGCCCGCCGTACCCAAAGTGCTCCCGCATCAGTCGGCGTTCAACGTCTTTTCCCACGATTCGCCGATCGACGACTCCGGATTCAACGAAGAAGAGCGCAAGATGGTTCACGAAACACACAAGATATTTCACGACGGCGGCATCCGCATCACTGCTACCTGTGTGCGTGTGCCGGTGCTGCGCGCCCACGCCGAGAGCGTCAATCTGACCTTCGAGCGCCCATTCACTGAACAGGAAGTCCGCGAGCTTCTCGATCAGGCACCCGGCCTGAAGGTCGTTGATGATCGCGGGCGGAACTACTTCCCCATGCCCATCGACGCCTCAGGACAGGATGACGTGCTGGTCGGCAGGATTCGTCAGGATCCCGGCGACCCCAGCGGTTGCAGCATCGCGATGTTCACCTGCGGCGATCAACTTCGCAAAGGTGCCGCACTGAACGCGATTCAGATCCTGGGCCTGCTGAGCCAATAGGTCGACTGGTCCAAACCCGAAGACCGACCCGCCCGCTCGTCGCGCCGCCATCCAGTCTGGTAATGTTCGCGCCGCGTCGGTGGTTATTGCTCCCGGCTGCCAATCCTTTTGCCCACCCATGCCTTTCTCGGACCTCTCTGTAACCGCATGGGAACTACGGACTAAAGTCGATTTTTGTGCGGCCCCAAATTGGAGTCGGGCCTTCTGGGAGTCGATGCTTGCACCGGCAAGTTACCTCAGTTCAACGATGTGGTGGCACGCCTTCAAACAGCACGAGACATCGCCTGTCGTGCGGATAATTCAGGGTACGATTCGTGAACCGCAACGCTGTCGCACATCTCGCCTCACCCTCCGGCCGGAAGCGGAGCGATCACCTTGAACAGGTAGATGAAGTCGTCTCGCGCCTGTTGGGCAAGCTGGGGAGACACCACCCAGCCACATACGAGCATTCCATTCGTGTCGGCGGGCTCGCCCGCAGGCTGGCAACGCACTTGAACATGCCGCCGGAGACCGTTCGCAAGGTCACCCGAGCAGCGCTGCTACACGATCTGGGCAAGGTGGCGGTGCCCGCCAAGATCCTCGATAAGCCGACCCCGCTGAACGAGCACGAATGGTCGCGCATCGATCTGCACTGCCAGATCGGAGCCGACATGCTCCGGCGGACCAAGTTGTTAGAGGATGAAGCCCACCTGGTTCTGCACCATCACCGCTGGTATGCCGCCAACAACTGCCTGAGTATGAATTACGTCGAAAATCGCAACGCCGCCATTGACCTCATCGCCATCTGCGACGCGTATGATGCCATGATCTCAGATCGTCCGTACAGCACCGGGCAGAACAACGAATCCGCCCTGAGACACCTCGCTGCTGAAGCCGGCACGCAATTCAATCCCAAAATGATCAAAGCTCTCAAACAAATGCTCGAGGCTGGAGAAACGGACCTGCCAAGCGAAGAAGCGCTGCCGCACCATTGACCCAGCACACCACCCTTCCCTCTTCCCTGTTCGTTGTTCCCTCTTCCGCCCTCATTCCGCTTCGTTGAGCTTGTTGACCATCAGCCGCAACCTGCCCACGCTTTGGCGGTCGAATTTCAAGATCAACCGTTGGAGGTCCGGGAATTCGTCCCCTTCTCCTGACAGCGGGCCGGCGGCTGTATGCATCTTCCCGCCGGTAATGATGTCCCCGAACTCATCGTTCAGCCGCTCGACAAGCTTCTTGCCGATCGGCGATCTTAACCGAATAGCCAGATTGTCGCGGACCATCCGCGAGGAATGGTAACGCCGGTAGAACTGCAAGATTTCCTGAACAGCGACATCGATGTCGTCGGTGATCTTTAAGAGGTTCATGTCCGGCGGGCTGATCATCCCCTTGCTGAGCAGTTGCTCTTCCACGTATTGCTTCCAGCGCGTCCAGTAAGTTCCCCCAGGCGCGTCGCACAACACCACGGGGACCAGATTGGCTTTGCCCGTCTGGACCAAGGTCAGCGTCTCGAAGTTTTCGTCCTGCGTACCCCAGCCGCCCGGAAACAGCACCACCGCCTCGGCCTCTTTCA
>JAZGCX010000407.1:0-2592 GCA_036477175.1 Phycisphaeraceae bacterium | reverse complement strand
GCCGCTGCGTCGGCCATCGGCACGTCCAAATCCAGCTCCACGTCCGCGCTGACCACGACGATCGGAGCCAGTGGTTCGCCGAGCCAGTCCTGCCACCACTGCTGGGTCACACGGTCATAAATGGCCCCGCCTTTGCCGTGGATAAACAGGTCGCAGCCGATGGTGCGTACGACGGCGGTGAGCATCACGGCCCGGGGCGCCAATTTCAGGTCACCGCCGGCGGCATCGAGCGCAATCGTTTCGCCGTCGGCCGTCGTCAACCGTTCCCCGCCGCTGGAATCGGCCAGGTCGGCGTACACCCGACGCCGAGGTCGGCCCCACCGCAACAACCAGATCGGCAATTCAACGCGATCACGCTCAACCAACAGCGGCGCGACCCCGGCTTCGGGATGGGCCGCGACCGCGCGGTTGTAGGCGGTCACACAGACCCGCGCTTCATCGATCATCCGACGCAACCACCGCTGTGCGTCGGGCATCTGGAGCAGATCACTGGCAAAGACCTTGGGCGCGGGTGTGAGGTACGGCGACATGAGCCGGTCCAGCACGGTGCTGGTCTGTTGTGCCAGCGTCGTGCACGGCGGCAGGTCGGTGTACGCATCGATCAACGCAGCGGCGTCAACCGCCACACCCGGCGGCCCGGAACCCAATGTCGCCAACACTTTCGCCGGATCGACCGGCGGCTGGCACCCGGTGGGGATCGCCGAATCGTCATCGGCCAGTTGCACATCAACGACGCTCAGGCGGCCGTTGCGCTCAACGGGAACCGCCAGTTTCAGCGCTTCGTGGGCGTCCTGATCGACGACCACTTGCTTCGTTGAGGCACCGAAGCGTTGGGCGGCGACCTGCATCGCTATGTATTTAGCCAGGATTCCCGGGTGCCACAGCGACGCCTGATGGCCGGTCGCGATCACCCCAACGGCGCGATCGCCCTCTGGCCGCTCGCGCAGCCGCCATCGATCGATCGGTGGTTCAACGGTCAGCCGCATGGCGGGCAGAGGATAGCACCGGTCCACGCGGCGGTCAGCCCGATGCGCTGCGGACGCCACACGTTGCGGCAAACTTATCAGGGAACTTGGCCAGCTCAGCCGCGAACACCTGTCGGTAGTGACGCAGCCGGTGAACGGGGTCGTCCAGCGGGCCGCCGAAGCTGCGGTTGGGGTCGTTGTAGATCAGACGGACCGGTAACTCGACGATCCTCAGGTCGTTCGCCGCGGCCTGCACCCAGAACTGCAGCGGCAAGGCGTAGCCGCCCTCGTCCAATTCCAGCTTCTTGAGTGCCTCGACGCGGTAGGCCTTGAACCCGCAAAACGCGTCGGTGATCGACAAGCCCAACCTGTCGTTCACCAGCTCGGTCATGGTTGCATTGATCTCGCGGCGGTCGGGCGGCGGCGGGTCACCGCACCTGTCGCTGCCGAGGTACCGGCTGCCGCTGATCACGTCGGCTTCCGTGTCGCCGATCGCCGCAAAGAAGTCGGGCAGGCGGGCCGGCTCGTGCTGCTCGTCGCAGTCCATCGTGATCAGCCAGTCGTACTTGTAGCACGTCGACCAACGGAACACGTCGATCAGCGACCGGCCGTAACCGCGGTTGGTCGCGTGGCGGATCACGTCCACCGGCTGGCGGGCCAACAGCAACGGCGTCTGGTCGGTCGAACCATCGTCGATCACCAGGATGTCGTCTGCGTAGCGACGCACCTCGTCGAGCACCCGAGTGACATACCGCTGTTCGTTGAAGACGGGAATCGCCACAAAGACTTGCATCGGTTCCTCCTTCCAACATCGGTGGCGCACCGGCCTGCGTGATGGTAGATCACCCGCCGATCGGCATCAACCGAGCCAATTGCTCAGCGCGATCAGTTGCTCCACGCTCAGCCGCTCCGGTCGCCACGTCGGGTCGATCCCCCCGGGCAAGGGTCGGGCGCGGCCGAGGATCGAGCCAAGCTGCTTGCGGCGTCGCTGAAACAAACGCTGCAGCGTTCGGGACAGCTTTGCCGGGTCGTCGGTCAGCGGCGCGTCACGGCGGCGCAGCCGAACCACCTGCGATTCAACCTTCGGCGGCGGCCAGAAACACGACGGCCCCAGCGTGGCGATCTTTTCCACGTGATACATCGCCTGCACCAGCACCCCCAGCGGCCCGTACGCCTTGACACCCGGCGACGCGCTGAGCCGTTCGGCCACCTCACGCTGGATCATCACCACCGCCAGTGACATCTGCGGATAATCGCACACCAGGTTCGCGATCAGCGGCGACGCCACGTTGTAAGGCAGGTTGGCGATCAGCTTGAAGGAAATGAACCTGGATTTCGGGTCTTGGATTTCGGATTGAATAATTTCAATCACGCGCGGATTGATCTGGTGTTTGCCGGTCAGCACATCACCCATCAGCAAGGTCACACGGTCGCCATACGACGCCAGGCGTTGTTGAAGGATCGGTTCGAGGCCGCGGTCCATCTCAACAGCGACAAGTTGTGCCCCCGCGTCGAGCAGGTATTCCGAAAGCGCTCCGGTTCCCGCACCGACTTCCAACACCAGTTCACCGGGCTCAATCGCCGCCGCCTCGACGATCCGCCGCATCTGGTTACCGTCGTGCAGGAA
>JAZGCX010000406.1:0-2942 GCA_036477175.1 Phycisphaeraceae bacterium | reverse complement strand
GTGAAGGGCTCGCAGTACCGAAAAGGTCTGATGAAATCGCTATTCGCCGACAACCGGTAGGGCGATGTCCGCCAGCGATTTCGTCGCCGGGCAGGATCGTGCGAATCCGCAAGCTGTTCTGATTGTCTGGCCGACCCGTGCCTACGCATTGCCAGTCTAGCGCCTGGTGTAGCTCCTTCAGCACATGGAGCGGGATGGCCTAGCCACGCCGGGCACAAATCACCGTGGCGTTGCCCAGCCCAGCGAGGGTACCGGCCTCTAGGAGCCAAGGGCGATTCCATACTTCTTCATCTTCATATAGAGCGTCGTCCGACCCATGCCCAGGACCTTGGCGGCTTGCGTTCGATTTCCACCCACGACTTCCAGTGCATCCAAGATCGCCCGTCTCTCCTGACCACCGATTACCGATTACTGTTTACTTTGCGCGTAGCGCATCAGCCAGCGCCGCGATGTGAGCGAGGGCGTTACGCAGGCGTTGGAGCAGCGACTGGGCCATGCTCGCAGCGAGGACTCACGTGGTTCAGGGCTATGGCGATGGGCTCGCGACTGGAAAGGTGCGGCGATTTGGCGTGAAGATCAAACGGGCGGCGCTACTGCTCCCGCTCCAGCAGCGCCCGGAAGCGCACTCTAGCGGCCGTGCCAATTATCCCGCTCATCTGTCAGCCCCCAGCTCTCGATTAGGGGTCAGACACGCGGACCGGCGTGAGGCTATTCGTCGTCGTGCCGTCGCCCAGCTGACCGAAGACATTCTGGCCCCAGCAGTAACCTTCTCCCACAGCGGTTAGCGCACACGTTTGGTCGTTACCCGTACGCACCAGGGTGAAACTCACCCCCCCCGAAACCGTCACGGGCATGTTGCTATTATTCTGTGTTCCATCGCCCAGCTGGCCGAAGTCATTAGAACCCCAGCAATAGGTGTCGCCGGCTGTCGTCACGCCGCATGTGTGGTCGTCGCTGGCGTCTATGGTGGCGAAGCTAAAGCCCCCAGACACGAGCCCGGGAAAGTTCGTGTCGGTATTCGTGCCGTTGCCCAGTTGGCCAAAAAGATTCTCTCCCCAGCAATACGCCGCGTCTGAGTCAGTCAGGCCGCAGGTATAATTCCCCGCGGCGCTCAGAGACGTGAAACTGAGTCCACTGGAGACAGGACCGGGTGCCAGTCGGAAGGCTTGGATGGTACCGTCACCCAGCTGACCTAAGCCGCCCGCTCCCCAGCAATAGGCGTCACCCGCACTGGTGAATGCACAAGTATGTGCGCCGCCGGCCGTCACCTTGACAAAGCTCAATCCTCCGACCACTTGCACAGGGGTGGAACGGTCCGTCGTAGTGCTGTCCCCGAGCTGTCCTCTGAAGTTGATCCCCCAGCAGTACGCATCGCCCCCTGTCGTGATTCCGCAAGTGTATGAAGCGCCCGCACTCAACGAGGCGAAGCTCAGGCCGCCGGACACCATCGTCGGAGTTTGTTGGTCGGTCGTGGTTCCGTCACCGAGCTGTCCGAACCCGTTCTGGCCCCAGCAGTAGGCATCGCCTGAAGAGATCCCGCACGTGTGTACTCTCCCAAGGTTCAACCAAGTGAAGCTCAGGTCGCCCGAGACAAGCCCGGGGGTCGAGCGGTCCGTGGCCGTGCCGTCGCCGAGCTGGCCGTCGGAGTTTGATCCCCAGCAGTAGGCATTCATGCCGGTCGTGAGCCCACAATTGTAGCCGAATCCGGCGTCCAGCGAGCTGAGGGGGAAGATGATGTCAAAACTGGCGCTCGTCGCCTGCGTCAGCCCTGCCGACGTCGCAACGAGCGTGTAGCCGGTCCCCGTCTTGTCGATCATCAGGTCCGTGAAGCTCGCCATCCCTCCCAACGCATCCACCGTCGTCATCCCCGTTAGCGTCCCACCACCCGTATTCGTCCCGATCTCCAGCGTCACCGCGTCCGTCGCCGTCGTCACCGCGTTCCCGAACGCGTCCTGGATCGCCACCTCCACCGCAGGCCCGATCAGCAGGTACACCTCCCCATCGCTAGGCTCCACCGTAAAGACCAGCCCCGCCGCCGCGGCCGGCGTGATGTTGAACGCGGCACTCGTCGCACTCGTTAGACCCGTCGCGGACGCGCTCAGCGTGTACCCGCTGACGGCCCGCTCGATCGTGAGGTCAGTGAAGTTCGCGACCCCGTTCACGGCGTTGACCGTCGCCATGCCAGAGAGGGTCCCCCCAGCCGGGTTTGTACCGATCGCTATGGTCACCGCGTTCGTCGCCGTAGTGACGACGTTGCCGGAGGCGTCCTGGATTTCCACCGCCGCAGTGATGACAGCGCCGGAGGCCCTCTCGCTTGCCGCCACGCCTGCAGGCGCGATCGAGGCACCCGCCGTGGCATCACCCGGTTGCACAGTGAAGGCGAGCTGCGTGGCGACGGTCGGACCCATGCCGTCATCACTATCACAACCCACAAGGGCGGCAACAAGCACGACCACCAGGGTCCGCCACCGATGTGATGGCACCGATCTGGACATCATGACCTCCTGCACTGGGGTATTCGAGACGGAGGACGGTCACAGAGAAGGAGCTGTAAGCTTTCGGAAAGATGAGGCGGTATGGCTCGAAGCCGGATTGGAAGGACGCCAGTCCTGGGCAAACAGGCACGGCTAGGCCGAGAACGTCCGCGATGCCCTCGGCTGTAGTGGCGCTGAGGGCTCACGGTAGCAGCACCAGCACCGGTACGGAGCTGCCAACCGTGGTCCCGTCGCCGAGGTCGCCGAAACTGTTGCCCCCCCAGCAGTAGCCGTCCCCGGCGGTTGTGACGCCGCAGCTGTGGCCGCCCCCCGCGCTCACCGCGGCGACGCTGAGCCCGCCCGCCACCGGCACCGGCGTCAGACGCTGCGTCATCGTGCCGTCGCCGAGCGCGCCGGAAAAGTTGAACCCCCAGCAGTAGGCGTCCCCGGCGGTTGTGACCCCGCAGC
>JAZGCX010000405.1:0-6506 GCA_036477175.1 Phycisphaeraceae bacterium | reverse complement strand
CCCGTGGCGAACGCGATTGCCAGTCCCAGGCCGTATGACCGGTTCAGCGCAAGCCCCGTCATGCACAGGCCGGCGACGGTGAGTGCGGTCGCGATGACCGGCCCGGATTCTCTTCGGGTTCGAAGCCACATGACCAGCACGCTGCCGCCGATCGTTCCCGCGCCGAAGGCGACCATCATCGTTGCTTTGGCGGACAGGTACTGGTCGTTCGGCAGGCCATAGTAGCCCTTGTTGAGCGCCGCGACGGCCGCGTTCACGACCCACACGGCCGACCAGAACAGGATGTTCAAGAGGACGAGGTTGCGCACCGTGCGATGACGCCGCATGAAACCGAGGGCCTCGATCATCTGCACGAACACACTCGGGCGCTCGGCAACGGCCGAGGGGGCATGGGGCGCGACCCGCAGGAAAGCGAAGAACCAGCCGCTGATGAGATACGACAGGGCGCCGATCAGAATACCGAGTCCAACCGAGTGTTCCTGGATCAGCGGGCCGCCGACGCCGAAGCCGATCAGCGACGCGATCAGGGCGATGGCGGCGAGCACGGCGTTGGCCTGCTGGAGGTGATTGGTGGCGACGATCTGCGGCAGGACCGACTGGCGGGTCGGATTGAAGATGGCGGCGAAGCAGCCGGTGGCGGCAATGATAAGGTAGATTTTCCAGTGGTGAGCGATCGGTACGGCCACCACCACGCCGACCGGTGCGATGACGAACGCGATGAACAGCACGGCCGCCCGCGCTTCATCGCAGCCCAGCATCAGCCATTTGCGGGGCAGACGGTCGGCCAGCCAGCCGCCCACCACCGTGAGCACCATGTAAGGCAACAGGAAGAAGAACTGGATGCCCGCGCTGATCTTGGCCGCGGAGACATCCTTGTCGTAGACCCCGAGCATCGGCTCGGCGGCGAGCATGATCAGTCGATCGCCGAAGCCGCTGGCCGCCACACTCGACCACATCAGCAGGAAGCTGATGTTGCGCCACAGCGTCACACTGTTCTGGCTGCCGGCGGGGTACATCCGTTTCATCACGGCCGGTGAGGATACCAACGATGCGGCGCGGCGTCCCTATCCAACACAACCATGCGCGATGTTGCGCCCCGGCAAGCGAGCCGGGCCGTCCTCGGCCCCGACCGGGCTCGCCCGATGAGCCGGCTCGCGGTGGCGAAAACAGCGCATCCTCGCGCACGATGATTGGGATCACAATTGCCGCAGCGCCCAGGCGACCTCATCCGGCTCGGGTCGGCCTTCGAGGATCACGTCATCGCCGACGGTTAGCACGGGGATGCGGTTGCGATATCGTTGCGCCCAGGTGGGGTTGTCGCTGATGTCCCTCTTGATGACAGTGGCGTCGCCACCCGGGATTCGCCTGCGCACTTCATCGAGGTGGCCCGCGACAAGCTCCGCCAGGCGGTCGCAGAGGTGGCAGTCAGCTTTGCCATAGAGGATCAGTTGCACGGTGGTTTTCCAAGCCAGGGGGGGCAAGCACCGCCGCCTCGGGTCGGGGTTGTGCTGACGACACCCCGTGCCCGCGCTGCGCAGCGGTCCAGCCTGGACGGGCTCATTGCACCTGGCGCTTGTCGCGCTCGATGAAGGCGTAGGCGTTGTGGTTGTGGATCGACTCGTAGTTCTCGGAGTTGACCTGATACCACGCGATGCGGTCCTCGTCGTCGAGCACCATCGCCAGGTCACGCACGATATCCTCGACGAACTTGGGGTTGTCGAAGGCAATCTCGGTGACCCATTTCTCGTCCGGTCGCTTGAGCACGGCGAAGACCGGAGCGCTGGCCGCCCGCTCGATCAGGTCAAACAGCTCTTCGATCCACATCGACTTGCCGGCAACGAACCGCACCCTCACCTCAATCTCGCACCGCTGGTTGTGCGCGCCGTAGGCGGAGATCTCCTTGCTGCACGGGCACAGGCTCGTGGCCGGCACCTTCACGCCCATGATGAAGGTGTCTTCGCTTGGGGCCCCGTTCGACGTCGCCTCGAACGTGACTGCGATGTCGAGCATGCCTGCGGCGCCGGTGACCGGAGCCTTCTTGTGAATGAAGTAGGGGAACCGCAGCTCCAGGTGCGCCTCCTCAGCCTCCAGCCGTTCCTTCATGTCGTGGCACACGTCCATGATCTGATCGGAACGCAACACGTCGTGATGCCGGTTGAGCACTTCGAGGAACCGGCTCATGTGCGTGCCCTTCTGGTAGTGGGGCAGGCCCACGTACATGTTGACCCGGGCGACGGTGTGCTGCCGCCCGCCGGTCACCGGGCAATGCAAGGTGATCGGGTAGGTGATGTGCTTGACACCGACCTTGTCGATCGGCACGTTGCGGGTGTCGGCCGCGGCCTGGACATCGGGCATGGTGCTAGACGCCGCGCCGGCTGGGGTATTGATGGACATCAATCGTGCCCTCTTGGGGTTTGTGGTGACGGGGTGACTTGCCACCGGATCACCGGATCGTAGGGAATCGGCCGCCCAAAAGCAACGCCGCGGCTTGCGACCGACCGCTGGTCCGGCGGCTCGCCCTGACACGCTATCATCTTACCCGGATGGGCCAGGCAGCGGTTTTGTTACACCCCGAACGCGGCGACGCACCCCTTTGGGGTAAGATGTAGGTAGGTCGCACGGCTCTTTTTGTACAGGCAGCAGATCATGCAAACCGCACAGCGCGACGAGTTCGACCTCTTGGCCGGGCAGATCAACAAGATCTTCGACCATGTGTGGCACCAACACTTCAGCGTCTTTTCGCCGACCGAGGGCTGGTCGCCCCCGGTCAACCTTTATCGGCTGGCAAATCGGCTGGAGGTGTGTGTGGACCTGGCGGGGGTTGAACGCAAGTCGATCGACGTGCGGGTCGAGCCGGGTCGCCTCACGATCCGAGGCCTCCGCGCCGCGCCCGAGCCGCCTCGCGACGCCGATGAGGTCATGCGAATCCTCACGATGGAGATCGACCACGGGTCGTTCTGCCGCGTCCTCAAGCTGCCCGAGCGGGTCGACCTTGCCCGTATCGAAAGCGAATACAAAAACGGGTTGCTCTGGGTCCGCCTGCCCCTGCGTGAAGCCGGCTAGGGCAACGGCGGTTGACCCGGCACCACCGCGTTACCTGTTCGTGTCAGTGACCGAATCCTCGGACAACCATTGCCGCGTCACATGAGTGATTCGCCGTGACGACCCAACAGTCCAATCCCACTTCGCCCGCTGCCACCGAGCCCCCGCTGACCGCCGGGCCCGGCGGCGATCACCGGCCGACTATCCCCAACGTGCTGCCGGTCCTGCCCATCCGCGGCACCGTCATGTTCCCCGGCACGATCATGCCGCTGGGCGTCGGCCGACCCAGCTCCCGACGATTGCTCGACGAATCACTGCCGGCCTCCAAGATCATCGCACTGGTCACGCAACACGACGAGGACGAGGACAACCCCAGCCCGCAAGGCCTGTACAAAGTCGGCACCGCCGCGATCGTCCTCAAGCTCATCCGCCAACCGGATGAAACCGTCTCCATCATTGTGCAAGGCCTCGAACGCATTCGGATCAAGCGATTTACCCAGCGAAAGCCGTTCTTCCGCGCCGACGTGGCCACCGTCAAGGAAAAAACAGGCAGCGGCAAGGGCTTTTCCGCCGCCACCGCACAGCTCCGCGACCAGGCCCGCAAGCTGATCGAACACACACCCAGCGCCCCCGAGCAGGCCCTGACCATTCTGATGAACATCGAGGACCCGAGCAATCTGGCCGACTTCCTAACCGCCAACCTTGACCTCGACGTGCCCGAGAAACAGGACCTGCTCGAAGAGTTCGACGTGGCCAAGCGTACCCGCCTGGTCCTCCAGTACGTCTCCAAGCAGCTCGAAATCGCCCGCCTCCAGGAAAAAATCCAGCAGGACGTGCAAAGCTCCATCGGCGACACACAGCGACGCTACATCCTGCGTGAGCAGCTCAAGGCGATCCAACGCGAACTCGGCGAAGATGACGCCGGCACCGGTCACGTGATCGAACAACTCCGCAAACGGTTCGAACAGGCCCAGCCGCCCGAGGCCGTCATGGCCGAAGCGCGACGCGAGCTGAACCGGCTCGAATCCATTCCCCCGGCCAGCCCCGAATACGCCATGATCCTGACTTATCTCGAACTGATGGCCGACCTGCCCTGGAACAAATCCAGCAAAGACAACCTTGATCTCGACCGCGCCCGCAAAATCCTCGACCGCGACCACTTCGACCTGGACAAGGTCAAACGCCGACTCATCGAGTACCTGGCCGTCCGCAAGCTCAACCCCGAAGGCCGCGGCCCGATCCTGTGCCTGGTCGGCCCGCCCGGCGTGGGCAAGACCAGCCTCGGACAGTCCATCGCCGACGCACTGGGACGCAAGTTCGCACGGATGAGCTTCGGCGGCATCCACGACGAAGCCGAGATCCGCGGCCACCGCCGCACCTACATCGGCGCCATGCCCGGGCGAATCATTCAGGAGATCCGACGCGCCGCCACCAACAACCCCGTCATGATGCTCGACGAGGTGGACAAGCTCGGCTCTGACTTCCGCGGCGACCCGGCCTCGGCACTGCTGGAAGTGCTCGACCCCCGACAGAACAACGCCTTCGTTGACCGCTACCTCGACGTGCCTTTCGACCTTAGCCAGGTCATCTTCATCACCACCGCCAACTACATGGGCACCGTGCCCCCCGCGATGCAGGACCGCATGGAAGTCATCGCCATCGCCGGCTACACCGACAACGACAAACTCCACATCGCACGCAAATACCTCGTCCCGCGGCAACGCAAAGAGAACGGCCTAGAGCGGTCGCAGTGCAAGTGGAACGTCGCGGCGATCCGCAAGGTCATTAACGACTATACCCGCGAAGCCGGTGTCCGCGGACTCGAACGACAAATCGGCGCGGTCTTTCGCGGCATCGCCGCTCAGGTTGCCGCAAGCGACGGCCGACCTCGTCGCAAACCCACCGTCGTCGATCCCGACCTCGTCCGGGAAATGCTCGGCCCGGAAAAGTTCTTCCGCGAAGCAGACGAACGCATCAAGGTCCCCGGTGTTGCCATCGGCCTGGCCTACACGCCCCACGGCGGCGAACTGCTCTTCATCGAGGCCACCGCCTATCCCGGCTCCGGCCAAATCACCCTCACCGGCCAGATCGGCGACATCATGAAAGAGTCCGCCACTGCCGCGCTGTCGCTGTTCAAGACCCGCGCGCCCCAGTTCAACTACGACCCGGCGCAACTGGCCAAACGCGACCTGCACATCCACGTCCCCGCAGGAGCCGTGCCCAAAGACGGCCCGTCGGCCGGGATCGCCATGTACACCGCCGTCGCCTCGCTGTTGCTGAACCTGCCGGTCGTGCCACACCTGGCCATGACCGGCGAGGTCACGCTCCGCGGCCGGGTCCTGCCCGTCGGCGGGGTCAAGGAAAAGATGCTCGCCGCCACCCGCGCCGGCATCAAGACCATCCTCCTGCCCACGAACAACAAAGGCGACCTCGAAGAGGTCGTTCCCGAAGTGAAGAAAAAGTGCCGCTTCATCTTCGTCGAAACCGTGGACGACGTGCTCAACCACGCCCTCGGCAAAACACGCCTCCCAAAAGCCCGTTCAGCGACCCCCGTTTAGCGTCACCCGTTTAGCGACGCCCCGCAAGGGGCGTGCTCCCGCATCTGTTCAGCGACGCCCCGCAACCGAAGGTACTGCGAAGCACAAGGGCCGGACGCCTAACCCGACAGCGCCTCCGTAATCGCACCCACCAACTGTTCCGCATCCGTCTTATCCAATGTCCCCGCCGGCCAGCGATACCCCAGGCCGTCACCCTCGGCACGCGGGATGATGTGAAAGTGCACGTGCTCAACCACCTGCCCGGCCACCCGGCCGTTGTTCTGCAACACGTTCCACGCCCCGGCACCCGTCGCCGCCACCACCGCCCGGCCCACTCGCGCCACCGCCGCCATGCACGAACCCGCCAGCTCTGCCGGCATCGCCTCCAGCGTCATGTAATGCGCCTTCGGCACCACCAGCGTGTGCCCACGCGTCAGCGGCCCCGCATCCAGAAACGACACCACCTGCTCATCTTCGTACAGCTTGTGACACGGCACCTGCCCGCCCGCGATCTTGCAGAAAATGCAGTCCGCCTGACTAACCATCACAAACCTCCGTACAACGAGAGAAACAGGGGCCACAGATCAATACAGATACACACAGATCGACGAAACGATCATACAACCAATCCGAATCAATCGATCTCCATGAACCCCAGCAGTTTCGGCGTATGCTCCGGCGCGGCGATGTGTGCCCGGCTGAAGATCGCAATGAACTGCTTCGCCTCAATCGGCCCGTTTTGGAAACTCCCCGCTTCATACCCGCGCACCACCACGTACGCCGCAAACACGTCGCTGCGCGTCGAGCCGACCTGCGACAGCCACCGGGCAATCATCGCCTCCTCCTCACGATCATCGCCAATACCATCTGTCGTCGTCGAGTCGGGGTTGGAAAGAAAATCAATCCGTGTGCCGCCCAAAGTATCAT
>JAZGCX010000404.1:0-3678 GCA_036477175.1 Phycisphaeraceae bacterium | reverse complement strand
ACCCAGTCATTCCCGATCACGTCGAGGCCCTCGTTCTTCAGGTTGTCGAGCGCCTCTAGGGCTATGTCGGTGACAAACGCACCCGCTGATGGCGCTTCTGCGATCTGCCCACCTTCGAGCATCACGGCAACGGTCTGGTCCCACGACGCCTGATCCAGGATCCCGATGCCATCCGGTGACGGCCAGATCAACTTGCTGATCTCGTTGAGCTGCCATGTCTGATGCGATCGACCGAGCGTCGGGCCGGCGGCGAGAACCACATCGACGCAGGCCGCAGGGTTGTCCCGACACCAGATCCACCCCTTGAGCGAAGCCTCCACGAAACTGACCGCGGTCTCCCGATAGGCCGGATCGCCGAGCCTCTCTCCGTCGGCCAGGATGGCGTCCTGGAGCATGGCGGTACCCACATCGTTCCAGTTGATGATGTTGAGATCCTCCGGCTGATACAGCTCGCCGGTGTCGGGGTTGACCGTCTCCAACACCTGGGCGTACTCGTTGTAGGTCATCGCCTGTGCCGCATCGATGTCACCAGCGAGCAAGGCAAGCATGTCGAAGTTCTGCTGCACCAGGGTGATGTCGGCGTCCTTGTCGAGACCGGCAGCGGTCAGCCCGGCAAGCAGCTCGAGCTCGTTACCGAACCCCCAGTTGCCGACGATGGTCCCTGCGAGGTCATCGACGCTGGTGATCCCGGCATCCTTGAAGGACACCTGGAGCGTGCCCGACCGCTGGAAGGGCTGGGCGATGTTGACGACGTTGAGGCCTTGTTCGCGAGGCACCAGGGCACGCGGCACCCAGGAGACCCCGAAATCGGCACCGCCCGACGCCACCACAGGGGCCGGAACGATATCCACCGAACCCTCGAGGAGTTCGACATTCAGACCAAGGTCTTCGTAGTAGCCCTGGGCGAGTGCTGCGTAGTACCCAGCGAACTGCGCTTGGGTAACCCACTGCATCTGCACCTTGACGTCGGTCATCGCTTCGGGCGGTGCCGTAGTCGTGGCAGCGGCCGTGGTTGTCGTGGTGTCGCCCGGTGCGGCAGCGGCCGTGGTCGTTGTCGTGTCATCAGTGCTGCCACAGGCCGCGGCAACCATCGCCAGCGCGGCAAACACCAGCGCCAAGCGCCAACCAGTTTGTGTCCGTCTCTTCATGCCAAATTCCTCCCTATTGCCCTGCCCTTGACGCTTTCGCGCGTCACCCCTCGATTCCTTGGTTTACTGCTCTCTGCCACGGCATTGCAAACCGCTCGAGCATGCTCGCCAGAGCGTACAGGCCGAGGCCGATCAGGCTACCGGCGAGCACGGCTGCCCACGCATCGGCGTATCGGGCGAACCCGGCGTTCTGCACAATCAGCGGGCCAAGCGCATCCTGGCGACCGCCAAAATACTCCGACACGATCGCCGCGATCACTGCCAACGCAACGGCGATTTTCAGGGCGGTAAAAAAGAAGGGCATCGCGTTCGGGATCCTCACCTCTTTGGCGATCTGCCACCGCGATGCCCCGTAGGAGCGCATGAGGTCGATCTGGTCCGGGTCGATGTCGGTAAGACCCCGAGTCGTGTTGATGAAGATCGGGAAGAAGACCAGCAACAACACAACGAGTTGATTCGACCGTGGCGAGGTGAGCCCGAACCAGGCGTTGAAGATCGGAGCCAGCGCGATGATCGGGATGGCGCTGACCGCAACCGCAAGTGGGGTAATGGTCTCGTCGGCGATGCGGAAGCGAGACACTGCCAGTGCTGCCAGCACGCCAACGATGACCCCGAAGAGCAATCCAGTGATCACGATAAAGCCCGTGCTCTTTACCGCAGTGACAATGGCCGCCTGGTTCTCAATCAGACTGCCCACGATCTCGCTGGGTGCGGGGAGCAAGAAACCCTTGGGCTGCAAGACGCCGAGAACAAGCTCCCAGAGAAGGAGCCCCCCAAAACCGACCACCAGCGCAGGGGAAAGGGCACCCAGACGCTTCGTCACCGCGCCTGCCCGGTGCCATCATCTCGCTCGCGTAATGCCTCGCGGACCGTGGTGACCTTCTCGAAGAACTGAGCGGCCTCCCTGGTATCGAAGTTCCGTTCGCCCAGATCAACCGGGATCACCGCAGAGATGCGCCCCGGCCTTGGCGACATGACGAGCACCCGCTCCGACAGAAAGACCGCTTCGGGAATGGAGTGGGTCACGAAGACCACGGTGGTATGGGTCTCGTTCCAGATACGAAGCAGTTCGGTCTGCATGTGCTCCCTGGTGATCTCGTCGAGGGCACCAAACGGCTCATCCATGAACAGGATCGACGGACTGAACGACAGGGCCCTGGCAATAGCTACCCGCTGCTGCATCCCGCCGGATAGTTCTCTCGGATAGTGACCGTCGAAGCCCTCGAGTCTGACCAGGTCGAGCATTTCCTCTGCGCGCTGGCGTCGATCTGATTTCGACCATCCCATCAACTGGAGCGGCAGCTCGACGTTCTGGCGCACCGTGCGCCAGTCGAATAGGCCTGCGGTCTGGAACGCCATGCCGTAGTCGCGGTCCTGTCTCGCCTGATCGGCCGGCTTGCCGTTGACTAAGACCGTCCCCTCGGTGGGATGGGTCAGGGCCGCCATCAACCGCAACATCGTGCTCTTTCCACAGCCCGAGGGCCCGATCAGGCTGATGAACTCACGCTGGTCGACGGCCACGCTGACGTCGTCGAGGGCAAGTACCTCATTGGGCTTGCCCTGGTTGAACACCTTGATCACCGACGTGGCTTCGACCGCGGGTTCCCGCTTAGGTGAGGTCATAGCGGTTCCGATTCTGGGAGCCGAGCGGCTCTGACGAACCGTTGCGCCACGGTGACCAGGACGAAGACAAAGATGCCAAGCGCGGCAGCGCCGAGCACGGACACGTAGAGACGCTCAGGGCCGGTCGTGTACCTGCTGGCAAACTCGAGGATGAGCCGCCCCAGTCCTCCCCTCACCCCCGCAGAGATTTCGCCGACGATGGCACCGATGACCGCCGCGGTAGCGGCGAGTTTCAAAGCAGAGAACACATACGGCATCGAGGCCGGGAGGCGAAGTTTCACAAGCTCTTGACGGGGCTGGGCCGCATAGGACCGCATCAGTTCGAATGCCTCGGGTTGGGGCGATTGCAGGCCGCGCAGGCCGTTCACCGCCACCGGGAAGAACGCCAGGTACATGGCGATAATCGCCACCGACATCCAGTCCTGCCACTCGAAGGGCAGCCAGTCGAGCCTGGTACGACCCCAGATCACGACGATGGGAGCGATGGCGATCAGCGGGATCGTCTGCGAGGCCACGATGTATGGAGAGACCCCCCTCTCCAGCCATTTCGACCGAATGAGCACGACCGCGATACCCATACCGAGCACCGCCCCCAGGAAGAAGCCGAGGGCGGCCTCGCGCAGAGTGAACAAGGCGGCTTCGAAGACGAAGGCGCCAAGCAGCTTTGGTTGGCCCCGCTGGGGAGGCTCGACGATCTCGGCGATGATGTCGGGTATCGGTGGCATGGTCAGGTTGTCCGAGCGCGGCAGGAACGACCCAACAATCGGCCATTCCGTCTGTGCATCGTCGATGGCGCTGCCAAAGGCCTTGTAGCCGGTGTAGATCAGCGCAAGTACAACGAGGAGCACAACGAAGACGACGATTCGCCTGATCGACGCACGGACAGCTTCTCGTCGTTCGTAACGAC
>JAZGCX010000403.1:0-7980 GCA_036477175.1 Phycisphaeraceae bacterium | reverse complement strand
CGTTGAAACCATGATGAAGACCATCGCCGGCACGGCACGCTCGATGGGCGTCACGGTCGAAGGCACGTAAGGGCGTGCAGCGACGCCCCGACACCGAAGGTACTGCGGAGCACCAGGGTCGCGCCCCAAAGGTTTACCACGAACCGTTCATCGTGGGAGATTAACACCCGGCACCCCGGGATTGATCGAAAGGACACCCAATGCCCACACTCGTCAAGCGCCGCCGCGCCGATCTGGAAGGGTGGGACCGCGATCACACGTTTACGCTGTCCGACGCGGTTGAGAAGGTCCGCGCCTTCGGCAAGACCAAGTTCGACCAGTCGATCGAGATCTGCATCCATCTGGGGATCGACCCCAAGCAGGCGGATCAGTTGGTGCGTGGTTCGATCGCGCTGCCGCACGGCATCGGCAAGACCAAGCGGGTGATTGCGTTCTGTGGGGCTGATAAGGTGAAGGCCGCCAAGGAGGCCGGCGCAATCGAGGCCGGCGGCGAGGAACTGGTCAAGAAGATCCAGGACGGCTGGATGGCGTTCGACGTGACCGTCGCCAGC
The DNA here is from genome assembly GCA_036477175.1 of Phycisphaeraceae bacterium. GTDB lineage: Bacteria > Planctomycetota > Phycisphaerae > Phycisphaerales > Phycisphaeraceae > JAZGCX01. The sequence continues at coordinate 7,429 of JAZGCX010000403.1, read as the reverse complement.
CCGGACATGATGCGTGTGGTGAGCCGGCTCGGGAAGCTGCTTGGTCCGCGTGGGCTGATGCCGTCGCCCAAGGCCGGCACGGTCACCGCCAATGTTGCCCAGGCGGTGAAGGAATACGCCGCGGGCAAGCTGGAGTTCCGCAATGACGCGGGGGGCAACGTGCACGCGGCGATCGGCAAGCAGAGCTTCGATTCGGCCAAGCTCGTGGAAAACGCGCAGACGTTCATCGACACGATCGAGCGGATGAGGCCCTCGGCCGCCAAGGGCCAGTACGTCAAGAAGATCACCCTCAGCGGGACCATGACGCCCGGCGTGAGCGTGGCGGTGTAAGCGGTCGGGCGCGTGGCGCGACGGCAAACCGCTTGCAGCCCCGCCCACCTGATCCCAAAACCTCTGAACTTCGGAACGACACGATGAGCAAACCCGTCAAGAACCTGATCACCGATACGTACAGGCGCAAGTTTGCCGACATGGAAGGCACTGTGCTTATCGACATCCGTGGCGTGGAGGCCAACGACGTCAATCGGCTCCGCGCCGCCCTGGCCCAGAAGCAGATCAAGATCACCGTGGTCAAGAACAGCCTGGTGAAAAAAGCGATCGAAGGCACGGCGCTGGCCAACCTTGAACGGTTGATCGACGGCCCGTCGGCAATGGTGTACGGCGACAGCCCCGTGATCGTCGCACGCGAGCTGGTCATCTGGGCCAAGCAAATCGAACAGCTCGACTTCAAGGGCGCCCTGATGGAAGGGACGGTTTTCGGCCCCGAGCAGTTCGACGCGCTGAGCAAATACCCCACCCGCGCCGAGGCGCGGGCCCAGGCCGTCCAGATTATCCTTAGCCCGGCGCAGAACCTGGTCGGCAGCATCCTGTCGCCGGGCCGAAAGATCGGTGCGCTGGTCAAGGCCATCGAGGAAAAACTGGAGAAGGGCGAGGAGATCAAAAAGGCAGGGTAATGACGAAATCCGAATGACGAATGACGAAAACATCCAACCTTGTCGTCGATGTTCGGAGATTCATATTGACATCATGCTCAACTGGCCCCTCGGGGTTAAATCGTGGCACAGGGCCGCGACCTATTGAGCAGGTTACTTGGTTCAACGAGGTAAATGATTATGTCCGAAGAAGCAACCGCGACGGAAGTGACGCCGGAGATCAAGAAGCTGGGCGACAAACTCGTGGAGCTGACGCTCAAGCAGGCGGTGGACCTGGGTAAGTACCTCAAGGATGAGTACGACATCGAGCCGGCGGCAGGGGCAGCGGTCGTGGCCGCGGCCCCGGGTGCTGGTGCCGCCGAAGAAGCCGAGGAGCAAACCGCCTTCGACGTCGTGCTCAAAGCCGCCGGGGACAAGAAGATCCAGGTCATCAAGGTCGTCCGCGAAGTCACCGCTCTGGGCCTGAAGGAAGCCAAGGACCTGGTGGACAGCGCCCCCAAGGCCATCAAGGAAGGCCTGCCCAAGGAAGAGGCCGAAGCCCTGGCCGAGAAGCTCAAGGAACAGGGCGCCGACGTCGAGGTAAAATAATCCCCGCTCGATGTAAAGCCGCGGACGGCATCCGCGGTCTTACTTATTACCCCGGAACGACACCGCCCCAATCACGGGGCGGTTTTCCATGCGCCGTCGTTAGGGTCACTGCTCTGAGCACCCCTCGCTTGCGCTCAGGGCTGGTAGGGTTCGTTTGATTCCCACGTTCGCTTGATATCTGCACTACAATCGTGGGATACGATGACCTTCGACCCACAACAGATTCTTGCTCCCGATGGGCCGATTGCGCGGCGACTGGGCAATCGTTACGAGCATCGACCGCAGCAGCAGCAGATGATCGAGGCGGTGCGCGATGCGATGCGAGCGGGCGGCAAGCTGATCGTCGAGGCGGGCACCGGCGTGGGCAAGTCGTTCGCCTATCTGCTGCCGGTGATCGAGCGGATCGTCACTCCAAAGGAATCGGGTAACCGGCAGCGCGTCGTCGTTTCGACGCATACGATCGCGCTGCAGGAACAACTGATCCAGAAGGACATCCCGCTGCTTCAGTCGGTGATCGGGCAGGAGTTTTCGGCCGTGCTGGTCAAGGGGCGGGGCAATTACGTCTCACTGCGGCGATTGAAACGCGCAGGGGAGCGGAGCGCGATGTTGTTTGCTGACTCCGCTGCGATTGAATCGCTGGAGGTGGTTGAATCGTGGTCACAATCGACCGACGACGGCTCGCTGGCAACACTGCCCCCATTGGCGCATCCGCAAGTGTGGGACCAGATGCAATCTGATGCAGAGGACTGTCTCGGCCGGAACTGCCCCACGTATAACAAATGTTTCTATCAGTCGGCGCGGCGACGGATGGAACACGCCGATCTGCTTGTGGTCAACCATGCGCTGTTCTTCGCAGACCTGGCGCTGCGGGTCGAGGGGTTCGGGCTGCTGCCGCCTTACGATCACGTCATCCTCGACGAAGCCCATACGGTCGAGCAGGTCGCCGGCGATCATTTCGGTCTGGCGATCAGCCGTTTCGCTGTTCGGCTGTTGCTGACGAGCCTGCTCCAGGCCCGGGGCAAGGGACTGCTGCCCGTGCTGGCGCGTCGCAGGGGCATGGATCGGTCAACCCTGGACCGCGCGATGCAGGCGGTGCAGAACGCCGGTGAGGCGGCGGACCAGTTCTTCGAGTCGCTGCTCTACTGGCAGGAGACGGCCGGCCGCAGCAATTGCCGCATCAACGACCCACAGGTGGTCGAAAACGTCCTGAGTCCGGTGCTGCGCGACTTGTCACTGGCGTTGAAACTCTTGCGCGACCGGATCGACGACCAGGAGCAGCGTTTCGAGTTGGACCGCTACGCCAACCGGAGCGAAGCGTACGCCCAGCAGTTGACGGCGCTGGTGAGCCAGAAGGTGCCCGACAGTGTGTATTGGGTGGAGATTAAAAGACGGGGTCGGGTGCCGCGGGTTCGGCTGGTGTGTTCGCCGATCGACGTGGGGCCGTTGCTGCGTGAACGGCTGTTTGGTGCGACGAACAAACGCAACGAGCCAATCGGCGTGGTGCTCACCTCCGCCACACTGGCGACCGGAAGCGGCAAGCACGCGTTTGACCATATCCAGGGTCGGCTTGGCTGTGACGATGCGGTAACGCTGCGGCTGGGGTCGCCGTTTGATTACGAGCGTCAGGTCGAGTTGATGGTGGATCCGGACCTGCCCGAGCCGACCGACGAACGGTTTGAGCCCCAGCTTTGTCCGCGTATCCTCGAGCACATCGACCGGACCGACGGCGGAGCGTTTGTGCTGTTCACCAGTTACGACCTGTTGCGTCGCGCGGCCAGGGAGCTTCGGCCGCATCTTGCCCGGCGCGGGATGCCGATGCTTGTGCAGGGCGACGGCGAACAGCGGACGGTGTTGCTCGAACGGTTCCGGGGCGATCGGCGGAGCGTGCTGCTGGGCACCAACAGCTTCTGGCAGGGGGTGGACGTGCCGGGCGAGGCGCTTCGCAACGTGATCATCACGCGGCTGCCGTTTGCCGTACCCGACCGGCCGCTGATCGAGGCGCGGATCGAACGGATCAAGGCGCGCGGCGGGTCGGCGTTCCGAGAGTACTCGTTGCCGGAAGCGATCCTGAAGTTCAAGCAGGGATTCGGGCGGCTGATCCGATCGAAGCAGGACCGTGGAACCGTGGTGGTGCTGGACTGCCGGATTGCAACAAAGCCATACGGCCGGCTGTTCATCGCGGCGCTTCCCAAGTTGCGCGTCACGTATGGGCCGAACGAATTCGCCACGAATGAACGTGAATGAACCTAAGCGTGTGCTGGTGTTGTGTACGGGCAATCGCTGCCGATCGCAGATGGCCGAGGGTTGGCTGCGGCACTTTGGTGGCCGGGACATCGAAGTGTTCAGCGCGGGCACGGTGCCCCAGGGGGTGCACCCGCTGGCGATCCGGGTGATGGCCGAGGCGGGCGTGGACATCTCCTCGCACACCTCCGATCACGTCAGCAGGTATGTCAATGATGCGTTCGATTGTGTCGTCACCGTCTGCGACTCGGCCAGGCAGGCGTGTCCGACGTTTCCCAATGCCAGGCGCATGGTGCATCGCTCGTTCGTGGACCCGGACTGCACCGATATGACCGAAGATGAACTGGCTGCCGTGTTCTGCCGCCTCCGCGATGAAATCCGCGATTGGGCAAACAGGTTCATCGAACAGGAATTAGCCGCAAATAAACGCGAATGAACGCCGATGAGTGTCTAGAGATGTTGCTTGCCAAATCATCCTGATCCGCGTTTATTGGCGTTCATCTGCGGCCAAATCATTTTCAATTCGCCACAGGGTGTGGCGATTGACCAGGTACCAGTTCCGCAGCACGTTGATCTGGAAGCGTTGGAGGTCAGGGTCGGCCCCGACCCAGAACGGCGGGGCGTCGTCGGGCAGATACCGCTGCACCACGGGCCACCAGCGGTGCTGATCGAACAACTCGACCAGGTTGATCGCCGGCTCGCCCCGCGGGTTGAGCAGGAAATCGAGCGCGGCGGGGTGTCGCTTGTGCAACAGCGCCAGCAGGATCGTCGTGGCGGGCAGGTCGCCGCGGGTGAGCAGGTTGGGGGCCTGGCGGTCCATCTCGGCAAAAAACGGCAGCGAATTGGGTTGATCGGGACCGGGCCCCTGCATCCACCTGCCCAGTCGCATGATCTGCCGGACGGCCCAGATGTCCTCGTCTTCGATCTTCTTGTTTAACAGCTCGCGTTGCAGGCCGGTCAACCCGGCCAATATCGCACCCGACATCTTTGCATCGTCGTTGTAGTCATGCAATAGAGACGCGATCAGGTCGGCATTCCGGCTGTCGCTGAATCGGTCCGCCGCGACGATACATGCCAGATCACGCACCGTCGGTTGCTCGGCAGCAAACAGATCGCCGATGCTCTTGGGCGTCGCGTCGTGGTCGAACGGCGTGTCAATCAATGCGTCAATCGGTTCGAAGCGGTCGTTCATGCGCAGCGCATATGCCGCCACGGCGCGGGTGGATGGATCGACCGATTGATCTTCGAGCGCTTCGACGGCGGGCGCGGGGCGGTGGGGATTGGTCTTGAGCGCGGCCCAGAGGACGGCCCGGGCAACTTCGGGCGGACTGCGACGCCAGTCGGCCTCAAAGCCGCTGACGGGATCGAGCAGGCCGAGAATAATCCAGGCCTGGCTGGCAATCGTGGTGACGCGGTCCCTGGTCGCGGTGAAGATGAGCGATTCGTAGCGCTGCCGGGCCTGGTTGTACTCCAATGTGCCGGCCAACTCCGCAGCGGCGATGAGGCTGTTGTAACGCACGTCCTCGTGGTGGTCGGTGAACAGCGGTCGGAGCAGGGCGACGAGGCGCGAGTCGGCGGCAAGGTAAATGAGGTCGGCGGCGTGCTGGGCGGCGCGGATGCGGACCTCAAAATCATTGTCGGCCGCCAGCAGGTTCAGCCATCGCAGCCACACGTCTTGGGGGATGGTGGCGCGTCGCCACTGACCGATGCCGTCAAGCAGCCCGGCAAGCTGGACAAATGTCGCCTCGTCCGCCCCGTTCATGCGGTCAACGACGGCCGCGACGACGCGCGGGTCGACGGCGACCCGGGCGATGGTCAGTGCGTTGAAAATCTGGATGAACGCGTCGTGGTTGGCGGCCTGCAATTGCCCCGCAGCGCCGGCGACAACGCGGTCATCCTCGCTGGCGCGGCGGATCAGGTATTGCAGGGCGCGTTGGCGCGTATGCGGATTGGTGCTGGTCAATTGACTTAGCCGCAAGGCGCGATGCACGTGTGGGAGAACGAGGTAAGACAACGGCATCGCAACGGTAAAGGTGACAAACAGGGTCGCCGTCAGCAGAATCCAACGGCGATGCTTTGACGGCGTGGCGGTCACACAACAAGGTTAGCTATGAAGTGATGAATGGACAAAGACGCGACGGGTCGTCGCGACCACCAGTCTCGGCTTGAGACGGAGGGCTATGCTTTGTTCCAGAACCGGCCGCCGTAAACCGCGGCGTCGCCGAGCTGTTCGGCGATGCGGATGAGCTGATTGTATTTGGCGTTGCGGTCGGAGCGGCACGGCGCGCCGGTCTTGATCTGGCCGCAGTTGGTGGCCACGGCGATGTCAGCGATTGTCGCGTCCTCGGTCTCGCCCGAGCGGTGGGAGATCACGGCGGCGTAGCCGTTGCGCATGGCGAGGTCGACCGTGTCGAAGGTCTCGGAGAGCGAACCGATCTGGTTGACCTTGACCAGGATCGCGTTGGCGCAGCCCTCCTGGATGCCGCGCTGCAGGAACTTCTTGTTGGTCACGAAGTTGTCATCGCCGACGAGCTGGACCTTGTCGCCCAGTTCAGCGGTGAGCTTCTGCCAGCCGGCCCAGTCGTCCTCGGCCAAACCGTCCTCGATCGAACGGATCGGGTACTTGTTGATCCAGTCCTTCCAGATGGCGATCAGGTCATCGCTGCTGACCACTTCGTTGGGGTTGGAGCTGAAGAAGCAGTAGCCGGACTTGCCCTTGGCCTTGGCTTCGTTGGCCAGTTCGCTGGTCGCCGGGTCAAGGGCGACGAAGACCTGCTCGCCGAACTTGTAGCCGGCTTTGTCAACCGCCTGCTCGATGACCTTGAGCGCGTCCTCGTTGGACTTCAGGTCGGGTGCGAACCCGCCCTCGTCGCCGACGGCGGTGGACAGGCCCTGCTTCTTGAGCACGGCCTTGAGGGCGTGGTAGATCTCGACGCCGGCGCGGAGGGCCTGGTCGAACTCGTCGAAGCCCCACGGCTGGATCATGAACTCCTGGAAGTCCACGGTGTTGTCGGCGTGCTTGCCGCCGTTGAGGATGTTCATCATTGGCACGGGCAGGACCCTGGCGCCCGAGCCACCGAGGTAGCGGTACAGCGGCAGGCCGGCCTCTTGCGCCGCGGCGTGGGCGGCGGCAAGCGACACACCCAGGATCGCGTTGGCGCCGAGGTTGCTCTTGTTGTCCGTGCCGTCGAGTTCGAGCATCAGCGCGTCGAGGTATTCCTGGTCCCGCGCGTCCAAGCCGATCAGCTCGGGGGCGATGTTCTGGTTGACGTTGTCGACGGCCTTGAGCACGCCTCTGCCGAGGTAGGTATTTTTGTCATCGTCACGGAGTTCGACGGCCTCGTTCTCACCGGTGCTGGCGCCGGAGGGGACGATGGCGCGGCCGAGAGTGCCCTCGGCCAGATGCACTTCCACCTCAACGGTCGGATTGCCGCGGCTGTCGAGGACTTGGCGGGCATGGATCATGTCGATGTCGAAACTCATGATTCGGGTTCCGGGGTCAGGGGGTGGGAAGTTTAACAGATTGGTGTTCGACATCCAGTCACCAGGTGATATGCTTATGGTGGCAGCGAGCAGCACCGGAGCACGGCGACGATGAAACAGAACATCAAGGCATTTATTTATCCCGAGGGGGACGGCTATGTGGCAGAGTGCACCGATGTCAATGC
>JAZGCX010000402.1:0-9355 GCA_036477175.1 Phycisphaeraceae bacterium | reverse complement strand
GTATTCCTCGATGGTGCGCAGGGCCTCGCTGAGGCGTTTGCCGGCAGCGATCGCCACGTCGGCCACCGATTCGCGTGTGAACTCGCGGTCGGTCTTGATGGTGGTGCCGACGTCGCCGGGTGTGTCTCGGCTGGCTTGCAGGCCGGGAATCTGTGCCACCGCCGCGGCCAGGTCGTGACGCAGCTCTTTGATGGATTTAGTGAGTGCGGCGTCGTCGAGCACGAAGCGTGCCGCTTCCTCCATCACCCGCAGGGCTTCGCGGGCGCGGTTGGCGTTGGCGTCGAGGATGCGGAGGACGGGGGGCATGGTCAGGCGTTGGGGATGGGTGGTTTGTGTTTGTAAATCAGCCAGAGGTTGCGGACGTAGATGAGCCAGCCGGTGGCCTGGCCGAGGATGCCCACCGCGTCCTTGCGCCAAGCGAAGTAGATGAGCAGCATGGTAGCGCCAGTCAGGCTCATCCACCAGAAGGCGACCGGCACGACCGAGCGATGGTGCCTTTCACTGACGAGCCATTGCACGATCATCCGCCCGGTGAACAGCACCTGACCGAACAGGCCCAGCCCGACCCAGGCAATGCCGATGGGGCTGGAGATGTTCAGCAATCGGAAGGTGAGCCGGCGGGCGTTGTAGTCGCGGTGGAGGCGTGCGGCGAACTGGTCGGGGCTGAGCCGGTCGTCCGTGCCGTCGTCCCACACGACGTGGTATCGGTACGAGCGGTCGGTGTTCTGCTTGAGGCTGATGCTCGCGGCATGGTCGAGTTCGAGTTTGATCGGGACAGCCGTTGGCTCCGATTCGGGCGGCACGTCGGCGCGGGCCTGTTGCGATGCCGACGCTGCCAGCACCAGAACGACCAGCGCGCTGATGATTTTCATGATGGCGTCTTTCGGTTGGGGGGCGCTGCGGCGGTGGTGTCGCGGTAGCGTTTGGTCATCCATCGCACGGCGAAGCAGTCGCACAGCCCGACCAGGCCGCGGTTGAACACGCCATATTTGGCGACGCCGGCGCGGCGTGGGCGGTGGTTGACGGGTATCTCGATGATCGTTGCGCCGATCATGCGTGCGTAGTGTGGGATGAAGCGGTGCATCCCGGCGAACTGGAGGGGCAACTGTCTGGCGAGGTCGGCGGTGAGGACTCGTGTGGAGCAGCCGGTGTCGCGGATCGGGTCACTGAGGATAAGTTTGCGTGTGGTTTGGCCGACCCAGCTTGAGACGCGTCGGACGAGGTTGTCGCGGCGGTTGGCGGAGCGGTCGCCCTGGACTAAGTCGGCCTGGTTGTGGCGGAGGTGTTCGAGCAGTTTCGGCAGGTCGGCAGGGTCGTTTTGCAGATCGGCGTCAAGCGTAGCGACGAACCGGCCTCGAGCGGCGTGGATGCCGGCGAACATCGTGGCGGACTGGCCCATCGTGCGGCGTCGGTGCAGGACGCGGAGCCAGGGGTATTGCCCAGCCAGTTCGGTCAGGCGTTCGAGCGTGGCGTCATTCGAGCCGTCATCGACGACGATCAGTTCAGCGTCGATCCCGCCGCCGCGATCGGGTTCGACCACCGCCCGTTTGATCTGCTCGACCAGTGGGCCGACGTTTTCCTGCTCGTTGAGCGCCGGGACGACGATGGACAGGAGCGGGCGATGTGGGGATTGGGGGTCGGTCATGACGGTGCCAGTCGCCAGATGCGGATGTCCAGGCCTTCCAGCGGCGGGGTGGGCACCAGCCCGGTGACCGGTGGCGACACGTCGGCGGGCCCAACGACATAGATGAGTTGGTGCTGCTTGGCGGCAGCACCCAACTGGTCAGACGTAATCGGCGGCAAGGCACGACCGGCGTACAGCAGCAGGGCAGGATCGGGGTCGGGGGCGTGGCCGTCGGCCTGGAGCCAGAACGCCGGTGTGTCTGCGGAGATCTGTTCGAACCGCTTGGCGACCTCTCGTAATGGGCTTTGTTGTGACTCGCTGAGCGATAGCGGAAAGGCGATGATCGCCCCAAGCACGATCGCCCATGCCGCCCAGCACACCAGGGTGCGGCCGGGGTACTGCTGCATTGCCCACCGCAGGCCCAACACGACCAGGCACAGCAACACCGCGCTCAGGCTGATCCAGAACCAGGGTCTCCAGGTGCTGACGATGGGGTCGGCGATCAAGCCGTGCTCGATGAGAACCGTCTGCAAGTTGGGCGCGACAAGCACGACGACCGAGGCGACCAGCAGCAACGCCATGTGTGGCCAGCGGAGCAGGCGCCAGAGTCTTGGAAATCGACCCTCACCGGCCAGGTCGGCGTATTGGGCGAACAACTGGCCGATGAACACGGCGGCGGCAGGGACGACCCAAAGGCATTGGGCGAAAGCGGCGCGGCGGTCGTGGTCGGCAGCGGGCACGATCAGCACCATCAGCGTGGCCGCGGCAAACCAGAGCCAACCGAGAAACAGTCGGCGGCGCGAACCCTTGGACGAGGCGCTAAAGGGCTGGGCGATCGCCCCGATCAGCCACAGTGTCCAGGGCAGTAAAGCGAGCAGACCAAGCGCTGTGCGCTGGGCGGCGGTGGCAGCCAGCGTTGCCGGCGGTGCGCTCAGCGGGTTGATCCGGGTGAGCCAGAGGCGGTACACGTCGGGGTCGTGGTCGTGGACATAGGCGACCCAGGGCACGATGACCAAAACGCTGATGGCCAGCGCCGCGGTCAGTCCCAGCAGCCGGCTAAGACGCTGGGGCCCGAGCATGAGCATCAGGAAGATCGGCAGCGCTACCGCCGGAGCTGCGACCGGTCCGGCGGCGAGCATGGCCGCGCCCAGCGCCAGGCCGCACACGCCCCAACCGATGCCTTGGCGCAGGATCGACGCCGACGGCCGCAGCGGCCGAATCGCCCACAGGGCGGCGGCGATGCTCAACGTGGTCAGGGCGACCTGGACGACCGCGCCGCTGGCCAGGCGTGCGTGATGGATGAACACAACATTGGCGGCGCAGACCAGCGCCGCGAACGCCGCGGTGGGCAAGCCGGCGATCGACAGGCCCGCCCAGAAAACCGCCGCGATGGTCACGAGCGCGAACGCGACCGACACGAGCCGGCCGCGCAACACGAGGTCGTCTGTGTCCAGATCGTCGCGACCAAGATCGACGACGGCAGCCAGTTGCAACCAGGTAACGCCCGGCGGGGTCTGAAGCTGAGGCTGATGGTTGAGCGTGGGGGTGAGTCGTTCGCCGGACCAGCCGACCGAATCGGGCAGTTCGGCCTGATGCATGCGTGTGTGGCTGGCGGTGGCCAGCGTTTTGGTTTCGGCCGGGTCGATGGCGTCGGGTCGGTTCAGGTCGATGAGCAATGCGGGGGCGGCCACGATCAGACACAACAGCAGCAGGAGCCAGGTGCCTGTACGGCCGGCGCGTGGTGGTGGTCCGGTGATGGTGCGTGAGGGCCGATCGTCCGCGGCAGGCGCCGTAGCGGGCTTGGGCGCGGTCGTGGCCGGGGACGCGGGTTGGCTCGGCTGGTTGTGATCCACCAAGGCCGATGGGCTCCAGGATCGCGGCCGTCCGTGGCGCTGCCTAAATCACCAGTCTAACGGCGTCGGCGTCAACTGAGCAACGTTGGCCCCCCAATCACCGTCTGGGGCGATCGGGGTCACCTGCCGGGCGGTTGGACCGGTACGTGAAATGGATTGGGTCACGCCCGGCGGGCCAGTACCAGTTCAAGCCGTCGCAGCAGTGCTCGGGTGCGTTGGCGGCGACCGGCGTCGAATTCGCGGTGGCCGAAGCGGATTTCATAGAACATCTGCGTCAGGGTAACGACCGGGTCGAGCCGCGTCGGCTCGTTGCGGGCCAGTTCCTGGGCGAAGTTGAAAGGGCTCTGCCAGGCGGGGCGGCGATACCCGTGGCGTTCGAGCATGTCGAGCATGCTGTTGTAGAAGCGCAGTTGCTGCACCATGCCGCGCCGAGTACTTCGCGGCAGGTTGGCCAGTTGCAGGGACATCACGCGGCGTCGGTGCACCAGGGTCAGGTACACCAGCGTCGCCACCGCCAGGAGGATGAAGAAACTGACGATCACAATGGAGATGTAGCCGACCGGATCGAACCGCCATCGCTGGGGCAGCCCGCGGATGAAAGCCAGCGCCGAGCCGATCCAGGAACGGTCGTCGCCGGTGGCGTAGCTGAATGATCGGCTGATCCCGCTCAACAGCTTTGCCCGGGTGCGCTGATCGTAGGCGACAACGGAACCGATCCAGGTGAATTCAAGGTGCTCGTACAGTTCCCGCAGACCGGTGAACCATGAACGGCGGACGTGGTGTTCGGCCATGACCTCGTCGGGGGGCGTGGCGTCGAACTGCTGCCAACCGTAGTCGCTGCAATAGATTTCCGTCCAGGCGTGGGCGTGGCGCTGGCGGATCACGTAGTAGCCGCCGATGTGGTTGTATTCGCTGGCGCGGAACCCGGTGATGACGCGGGCGCTCATGCCGATCGAACGCGCCATGGCTGCCAGCGCCGAAGCGAACAGCTCGCAATGGCCTTGGCGAAGGTTGAACAGGAACTGGGCCACCGGGTCTTCGAGGGGCGAGACCATGGGATTGTTCAGCGAGTAGCTGTAATTTGTCGGGTTTCGCAGGTAGTGGACCAAGGCCCACGCGATCCGCGGGTCGTTGGGGTCTTCGAGCCGGTTCGGATCACGGTCGAGCCCGACGCGGCGAATCACCGACAGGGTCAGTTCGCGGACGCGGTCGGTCTGGATGGACCAGTTGCGCGTGGCGTCACGGTAATTCACGTCACCGTTTTGGACAGGTTGAAGGGTGACTTGCGGCCGACCCCCGGCTTCGCGCGGCGGCAGCGCTTTTTTGTACCCCTCGAACAGGCCCGGGGGCGGGTCGGTCGGCCAGCGGACGGTGTAAACCGCTGCGCCGGTAATGGCCTGGTTGGTCGTGAGCTGCTGGTCCTCGGGATTGAATTGGATTTTGCGGAGGCTGGCGCTGTCGTAATGAGTGACCGGGTGCAGCGTGAAGAGCGTTGGCACGGAACTGGTGCGGAGCGTGACCTGTGCCTCGGTTGTCGGCACGTCCCTGGCAAGTTCGGCCAGTGTGATCCCGTCAGATTTCAGGTACAGGCGTCTATCCCGTGCGCTACTGGAAAGGCTGCGGCTCCAGGCGTGGGTACGGGAATCGTAATAGTCCAGCGCAGCGCCGCGGACGAGCCAGCTTGTGTAGTCGTTGCCGATGTTCCTGCCGTTTCGGATCACGGCGAGGTTAAGAACGGGCTCGCGGCTTCCGGCGTTGGGTGGCGGGCCGCTGAGGTTGACTTGCTTGCTATAGCCGACGTGTTTGCGTCCGACCTCACTGTCCAAGGCGCTGCCCATTCGACTGGCGGTCCGTGGCAACGCCACGAACACGAAAACCGCGATCGCCGCACAGACCAGCCCCACGCTCGCGGCGGTCAGGCGGAACTGCCAGCGATGGCCCCGCCCGACCACCGCCTCGGGCCGCGTCACTCGGTCCGGCGTCGGCGATGCGGCGCGGTTCGTCTCGAAAACCGCGTCGCTGCTGATCTTCAGTTGGAACAGCAGCACCGTAAACAGCGCCAGGACACAGTATCCGGCCAGAATGAGCCCGTACACGATCGAGACGCCCCCCGGCAGAATGCTCGCCACGATCATCTGCATCAGGCTGAGCACCAGCAGTTGGCTGTACTCGCGGTTGGTCTTGTGCGCGTACAGCAGCAGCATCAGCAGCCACATCATGAAGTGGCCCGTTGCCAGGATCACGTGATGATCCAGCCAGAGCATGTCCGCGATCAACCGCAGCACCGCGGAGAGCGCACCGAGGTTGATCGCCCAACGCGGCAGTGGTCGGCCCGTCGGGCCCTCCACGACGTACCACGACAGTGCTCCCAGCGCACCGACGACCAGTAGCAGTCCGGGGTTTCGTTCGGCGATGCAGAACGCCATAATCCCCAACAGGACCTGCGCAAAAACCAGCCGCCGGAACAGGTCGATCAGCTTCACGACACGCCCTCCTGATGCCGCGGCCGCTGGGCCGCCGACCGAACCGCCTCTCGCCGTGATGTCGCGCCACCACGCGGGTTCAGCAGCGCCGCGGCGCCGCCTTTGATGTGCGTCACGTATTGATCCATGTCGGCTGCGCCGAGCAGGACCTGTCCACCAAGCCGCGGCGATGCCGATCCACGGCCGGGCGTGATAATCACCGTCGGTTCAGCGGGCATCGCCGGCAGGTCCGAGACACGGGCAGACGTATCCAACAGCGCCAGTGCCTCGAGCAATTTCGTGCGGTGCGGCATGCTGTGGTGGATTGGAAACGCCCGACACGTCACGCCCAACACCACCATGCCGACCGGGTACCCGTGGAAGTGCGCATCGCAGACCAGCGACGCCGCCAGGCTGATGGCTCGCTCGCTGGTCCCATCGGTTTCGGCCGTGTACGACGCAACCCCGCTCTTGGGGCGATAGCGGCGTCGATCGCCAACGGTTGGCGTGTGCTGCGGCGAATCGGCAGCCCCGCCGCGGCGGGTCAGGTCCAACGCGAGCATGATCCGCGGCGGGCTTGTCTGGGTCATCTCCCGGGTGATCAGTTCGTTCGTCTTGGCCGAACGCTTCCAGTCGATCATCTTGAGGCTATCCCCGGCGCGATACGGCCGCAGACCGAAGAACTCTTCGGTGCCGCCGGCCCGGTCCAGGTGGTTTCGGCCGGTGACATTCCGCCGCGATAGCCGGCCCAGGACCCGACGGCTCATCCTGTACAGAGGCGGATAGACCAGTACCGCCCCGGCTACCTCCAGCTTCAGAATCTTGCGGATCACCCCAAACGGGAATGAGCTGGCCAGCACCACGCGGTCGAAGTGGATCAGCCCGCGGCGCAGCGGCCAACACGTCGCCTCGGCCTGCACCGTTTGTCCCGGCCCCAGGTGCAGCACCCAACCCTGCGGCCTGACGTTGAGCTGTGGCGGCAAAGCAAGCGTGCCGGTCGAACCGGTCCGGGCCGTGGCGGGCCGACGCCTGCCTCGCTGGCCCCACGCCTCGCTGACTACCAGCCCGAACACCGGCAGCCAACCGCGATTGGTCAAACGGTATCGCAGCACCAACGGCTCGCCCGCCACACCGTGCATCGGCAACAGCCGTTGAACCGTCACCTTCCGCAGGGTCTGCCACGACCACCCGATTGACACCACCAGCCCGCCGACCATCAGACCCAACGCCCAGAACAAGAGGTTGGCCTGCGTGTACAACGCCGATGCGAGGATCAACGCCGTCGTCACGACGTACACCACGCCGCCTGATCTGATCTGGATTCGTGAACGTTGCCTGGCCATGACCTTGTCGTGACCTGTGGCCGCTGTGGCTGCTCACTACCCACTGCTCACCGACCACTGCCCACTGGCCGCGGGTTACCGCATCTGCTCGTGGAAACGCATCGTTTCGCCGAGGATGTCCGGTTTCGGTTTGTACATGTCTTTGCCTTGGGCCATGATGATCAGCAGCCGCTTGTTCGACCCCGGCAGCCGCATGTGGTGCTGCACGGCCCGGTGCCCGGCGAGCCGGCACAGAAGCCCCACGTCGTACTCCAGGAAGCCGGCGCCCATCTCATTGATCGGCACGTCGAATTGGCCATTGACGTTCGTCTGGTGTGAACCGAGGTGTTTGGCCGAGAGCCGGTCCGGGTCCAGTGTCAGCGTTAACACTGCACCGCCCAGCCCCGGCTCCGAGAGCCGCGGGTCGTCATTCTCGACCAACAACACCGCCGGCGTCGTGCCCTCAAGCACCGTTCCACGAAGCCGATACCCACAGCCGCTCACCGCCGCGAGCACCGCAATAAGCAGGAGGCTTGAGGCTGGCGTGCTGAACGGCATCCGGAGTCTGGAGCCCCAGGCCTCAAGCTGCATTGTCATCGCCGTGCATCGGGGTGTATCCGGGGGTGCAATCATTTCGCCCGCAGCTCCTCCACTTTGGGCAGGTCCTTCAGGTCCGCCAGGCCGAACACTTCGAGGAAATGCCTGGTCGTGCCGTAGAGCATCGGTCGTCCAAGCTCTTCGGCGCGGCCGACGATCTTGACCAGGCTGCGTTCCAGGAGGCTTCGGATCACTTCACCGCAGGCCACGCCGCGGACCGCTTCGACGTCGGCGCGGAGGATCGGCTGCTTATAAGCAATAATCGCCAGCGTCTCGAGCGCGGCCGGGCTGAGCTTGGACTGCGATCGCGTCTTGTGCAGTGCGCTGATCACGTCGGCATAGTCCGGCAGCGTCATGATCTGCCAGCCGCCGGCCAACGGCTCGATGCGGAAGCTCCGCCGGGTCTGTTCGTACACCTTATTCAGTTCGGCGACCGCCTCGTTGATCGCCTTGATCCCGGCCGTGCCCAGCAGTTCCGACAGCTTCGCCGCCGGCAGCGGCCGATCGGTGCTCATCAGCGCCGCTTCGATGTGCTGTGCCAGGTGGTCCGGCACCTCGACACGCTCGTCAGAAACCGATCCGGCGGCTTGTTCCGCTTGGCTCATGGCACCATTGTATGCGTTGCGTGGCGCCATGCGAACAACAAACGTATCCCCGGCCTGCGCCGGGGGTCGTAGTTCCGTGGGATGGCCTGGTCTTGTGAGCGTAGCGTGTCGCGGGCGGGGGCCTTGGACGATTACGCCAGCTTGTGGTTCGTCCGAAGCGAGACCACCGTTGGCTGCAGCTTCTTGCCGGGGCAGGCGGTGGGTGTGATTTCCTGGTGTGTGTAGACGCGGTTGACCGGGACCCGGTAGTGGCGCATCAGCTTGCTGAGCGTGTCCCGGAGCGTGACGATCTGTGCGTCGGTCGGTTGCTGGCGGTCAAAGTTTCCCAGCACCATGACGCCGAGATTGTGTTCGTTGTTGTTCTTCACATGCGCGCCCTGGTAGTGGAAGTCGCGGCATTCCCACAATCGGCCGGCACGGTCGATGACGTAGTGATAGCCGATGTCGCCGGCGCGCATGCGGCTCAGGTGTGACTGGCGGATCAGCTCGAGGCGCTCGGCCGTCGATGCCATGTCGCTGAAGTAGACGGGGCGGTAGCCTTCGTGGTGAACGGTGATGCGATCGATCTTGCCCATCGGGTTGAGCCGGCTTCGGACGGGCGAGCCCTTGGCCCAGCGCGACCGGGGGATGGCTTTCAGCGGTCCGGCGGCTGCAACGCCCGGTTTATGGCCCGGCGGGAACACGAGCGACCCCGCGTCAGCCCGCGGCCGACCGCTCAGATCCGGCCATTGTGTTCGCGGCCGAGATGTTAGGGACGTAACTCGTTCGGCGCAGCCCGTGGCGACGATCCCCATGGCAGCGGCGATGAATTGGCGACGTGATAGACCCATCGGCTTGCATCCAATCAGGCGGTTGTCGTCACCGCAGGACTCGGCTCCGAAGCCCGTGACCG
>JAZGCX010000401.1:0-2366 GCA_036477175.1 Phycisphaeraceae bacterium | reverse complement strand
GAGCATCAGCGTCAACAACTGCCCCGGAGAGCACCACGATTTCGACTTCATGGGTGCCATTTTAAGCCGGATGATAATCGGAAACGGTGCGGCGGAGCGGCCTCAAAGTGCCGACATCCCGCCAAATATCCGACGATCCAGTTTCGGTACACTACGCGTTGACCTTCCCCGTCCACGTGAATAGGCGGCAAGTCTAACTAGAATGGACCGATGCAACAGTTGACCTTCGTCAAGCCGGGGCGCGTGGAGTGGCGCTCGGTGCCAGAGCCGAAGCTGAACGGTCCGGCCGAGGCGCTGGTCCGGCCAGTGATCGCCGCCCGCTGCGATGGCGACAACCTGCCGCTGTTCCACAACCTGACCGCCAAGATGCGCGCCGGTGTCGCGCTGCACTACCTCGATCCAGTCACGACCGATCTGTTGGGGCCGTACCCGTACGGCAAGCCCTTTGCAATCGGGCACGAATGCATCGGCGAGGTTGTCGAGTGCGGTGACGAAGTGACCGGGGTGACCCCCGGGCAGCTTGTGATCGTGCCGTGGGCTGTCTCGTGCGGCAGCTGTGGGCGCTGCTCCGAAGGGCTGACCTCGAAGTGCAGCGAGGCGGGCTCGACACTGGTGTCCGGCTACGGCTTCGGCGAAGCGATGGGTCCCTGGGGCGGGATGGTCAGCGACCTGGTGCGCGTGCCGTTCGCCGACGGGATGCTCGTACCGGTACCCGACGGCGTCGACCCGCTGAAACTCGCCAGCGCGAGCGACAACATGCCGGACGCCTGGCGTTCCGTCGCGCAGCCGCTTGCGCGCATCCCTGAAGCTCCGGTGCTGATCGTCGGCGGCGGGGCGCAGAGCATCGGCCTCTACGCTGCCGGGATGGCCGCCGCACTCGGAGCCTCGCGCGTGGATTATCTGGACCACAGTCGCAGCCGCCTCGAGATCGCCGAGCTGCTCGGCGCCAACCCCGTCGAGATTCACCCCGGGGCACGCTGGTTCCATCGCCACGCGCCGCGGACCCATGGCGAGTTCCGGATCGCGGTCGAGGCCAGCTCGACCGTGGCCGGGCTGCGCTACGCGCTGCGTTCGCTCGCACCGGGCGGCATCTGCACGGCGGTCGGTTTTTACTTCGAGAAACGTGCCGGCCTGCCGCTGATGCAGATGTACGCCAACAGCACGACCCTGGAGGTCAGCCTCGGCCACGCGCGCGCCCACATCCCCGACGTGGTCGACTTCGTCGCTCGTGGTGCCTTTGACCCGCTGAAGGTCACGACCCTCGTCGCCGACTGGGACGATGCCCCGGAGGCGTACACGACCCGCACCACAAAGCTGGTCCTGTCTCGGTTTGCCCTTTCCGATCGCTCGCACTAGTCTCCGGTGTTTGCTAGGAGTTGGGAGCCAATGGAACCACACAACTACGACGTGCTGGTGATTGGTGGGGGGCCGGGAGGCATGGCCGCCGCTGAGCTTGCCGCGGTGAATCGCCTCAGGGTTTGTGTCATCAATGACGGCCCCATACTCGGCGATGGCATCGAGGGCGCGTTCAAGTCCAAGTCGCTCTTTGAGATTGCACGCCACCATGCGTATTTCGCGCTGCGGCCGGAGGTCTTTGGCCCAGCACCAAATCTGAACTTCGGCGCGATCGCCGGTTCAATTCAGAGTGGAGCGGTCGGACTGCGGCTGCTCAGAGAAAAGCGCGACGGGGTTCTTGGTATCGACGTCATCGAGGGGCGAGGACAATTCGTTGACGCTCACATCGTAATGGTCGGGGAGGTTCGATACAGCGCACCGCACATTATTGTGGCAACCGGCACCCGGCCCCGGGTGTTTTCCAGTATCGAGGTCGACGGTAAGCACATCTTGACCAGCGATCATGTCGGTAACTTGGAAGAGCTCCCCGAGTCGATGCTTGTACTTGGCGCAGGCGTGATCGGTTGTGAGTACGCGAGCATGTTCGGAGAACTCGGCTGCCATGTCACCTTGATCGACACACAGCCGCAAATCATGCCGCAGGAAGATGAGGACCTGAGCAGATTCTTGACGAAAGCGTACGAATGTTTTGGCATCACCGTCTTGGATTCGTGTCGTTCCGACGAGATGGTCGTCAACGATGGTCGTGTGCACACGCTGCTGTCCAGTGGTCAAACCGTTGTCAGTGATGTCGCCGTGCTCGCGGTTGGACGCATTCCAGACTCGGAAGGACTCGATCTTGCTGCGGCCGGCGTCGACGTCGACCAATACGGGTACATCGCAGTCGATGAGGTGATGCGCACGAACATATCCCATATCTATGCCGTGGGAGACATTGGCTACCGCAACGTACCGATCGACATGTCCCTCGTGCACGTCGCTGAAGCGGAGGGGCGCTGCGCGGCGCTATC
>JAZGCX010000400.1:0-2459 GCA_036477175.1 Phycisphaeraceae bacterium | reverse complement strand
CGAACGCGATGCTGGCGACCAAGATTTCATTCATCAACGAGATCGCCAACCTCTGCGAGGCCTGTGGTGCGGATATCGACGAGGTCCGCCGCGGCATGTGCGCCGACATCCGCATCGGCAACAAGTTTCTCTTTCCCGGGTTGGGTTACGGTGGGTCATGCTTCCCCAAGGACATACTCGCGTGTATCCAGATGGGCCACGAGGCCTCCATGGACACGCCACTATTGTCGGCGGTGCACCAGGTCAACCAACGCCAGCGCGAGGCGTTCCTGGCCAAGATCACGCGGCACTTCGACCACCAGCTCGCGGGCAGGAAGATCGCCGTCTGGGGCATCGCCTTCAAGCCCGGCACCGACGACGTCCGCGAAGCCCCGTCGCTGGCGCTGATCGCCGCGCTGCTCGACCAGGGCGCTTCCGTGGTGGCCTACGACCCCGTCGCGCACGAGACGTGCAAGCGGGTTCTCGGTGATCGCATCGACTACGCCGACAACGAACTGACCGCCCTCGACGCCGCCGACGCCCTGGTCATCTGCACCGACTGGGATGAGTTTAAGTATCCCGACCTCGAGCAGATGAAGCAGCGGCTGAAGAACCCGGTCATCTTTGACGGCCGCAACCTCTACCGCCGCCGCGTGATGCGCGAGTATGGCTTCACCTATTACTGCGTCGGTCGTAAACCCGTGGTGCTGCAAACCGAGCCCACCGCATAACCACCCCCGCCCCATCACGCCGCCTGGGAGCGCGGCGAACCGGAAGACCTGATCGTCACGTGATCCGCAACATGGCGGCATATTCTGCCAGCCGCGCGTCGAGGTCACGCTGGTCGATCTGCTTGAGCCGGTCGAGGCTGAACGCTTCGATGGTGAAGCTGGCGACGATCGTGCCGCAGGCCATCGCGCGTGTGAGGCCTTGAAGTGAAAGGTCGCCGCACGAGGCGAGGCGCCCCATCATGCCGCCGGCAAAGCTGTCGCCGGCCCCGGTCGGATCAACCACGTCCCGCGCAGGGTAGGCCGGCAGCGCCGCCACGCCGCTTGCGTGCCGCAACAACGCCCCGTGCTCACCCTTCTTGATCACCACAAACTTGGGCCCAAGCTTCATGATCGCTTCGGCGGCGCGCACCACGTTTGTCTCGTTGGTCAGCAACTGCGCTTCGGAATCATTGATCACCAGACCATCGACCTGTTTGAGAAGCTCAAGCAGTGTCGGCCGCTCAGACTCGATCCACAGGTCCATCGTGTCGGCGACCGTCAGGGTTGCGGTTTGGAACTGCGACCGCAGCTCAAGCTGACCCGCCGGGTGCGTGTTGGCCAGGAAGACATATTGGCTGTCACGGTACGATTCGGGCACGGCAGGCATCGCCTCGGCCACTATGTTGAGCTGCACGTCCAAAGTTTCACGCACGTTCATGTTCTGGTGATATTTGCCACGCCAGCGGAACGTCTTGCTGCCGGCTCGCGTTTCCAGGCCCTCCAGATCGATGCCGAAATGCTTGAGCGTGTCGAGAAAGTGTTGCGGGAAATCGTCACCCACCGCGCCGAGCAGCCGCACCGGCCCGAAAAAACTCGCCGCCGCGGCGAAGTAACTGGTCGACCCGCCCAGCACCCCGTCGGCGGTCCCGGTCGGCGCCTCGATGCTGTCAATACCGATACTGCCGGTGACGATCAATGACATAAAAAATTCCTGTTAGCGCTGATTAACGCTAAGTGTCGCGTTTGCAATTCAATAGCCGCCGGCTAACAGCCGGCGGGAATCCCGCCGCGTGTTACGCGGCGGCTATCGACGAGCCAGTATTGCATGAGGATCAGGCGTCCGGGGTTGTGTTCATGTGGTGGATCAGGCAAAGGTCGATTCGATTTAACGTGGCCTGCTTGCCGAGAATCTCCAGCGTCGCGTCGATCGGTGGGGTAACGGTTGTTCCACTGACGGCCACCCGCAGCGGCTGGGCGATCGCGCCCATCTTCACGCCTTTTTCTTCCGCCATCGACCGGATCAGGTCATGGGCCGCTTCGCCGGACCACGGGTCGATGGTTGCCAGGCGGTCGGCCAATTCTTTCAGCACGGCCAAACCTTCACCATTGTTTTTGGTCAGGTTCTTTTCCACCGCCTTGGGATCGTATTTAATTTCATCATCGTCCTGAATAAAGAACCGGGCGAGTTGAGCCGGCTCATCGAGTGTCCGACTGCGTGGCTGATACGCTGCGGCGATTTGTGGGAAACGATTATCTGGCAACGATCCAAACAGGGGGTGATACGATTCCAGGTGTGTTTTCAATCGCTGTTGGAACTGCTCGGGCGGCAGTTGAGCAATCGTATCGCCGTTGAAGCGAAACAGTTTGTCACGGTCAAACTTGGCGTTGGCCTTGTTAACACGTTCGAGGCTGAAGTTTTGAGCTATGAAATCAAGGTCGAAGCGTTCGACATCGTTGCCGGGGCTCCAGCCGAGCAGGGCAATGTAATTG
>JAZGCX010000040.1:0-6893 GCA_036477175.1 Phycisphaeraceae bacterium | reverse complement strand
GCGGAGCGTGATGCTGCGGCGCCAGGCGGCCACCGCCCGTTCCCATTGCGATGGATCGGTCCCGTCCGACCCCAGATACAGGGTCATGAGGCCCACCCCCAGGCCGTTGAGCACCGCCGTGTCATCGGGATCAATCGCATGGGCAGCCTCGTAACTGGCCAAGGCGTCGTTGAAGTGACGCTGCTTGAACTGAGCGTAGCCCAGACGCTCGTATGCGAGTGCACTGGGTGATCGGTGGACCACCGATTGCAGCACGTTGATCGCCCGGTCGAGGTTGCCCAGCTTCAGGTGGGCATCGGCCAGACCCAACAGCAGCGGTTCGGGCATGTCGTCCGGCTCGGCGGCACGGCGGTAGGCGTGCACCGCCTTTTGGTATTCGCCCAAGAGGCTGTACACCGCCGCCAGGTTCGCCCAGGCGCCCTGCGACTGGGGGTCTAACTCGACGGCACGTTCGGCGTGCCGCAGCGCCAAGTCCAGACGGTTGAGCTGAAGATACGCACTGGCGAGGTTCCGGTTCGCATCGGCGCTGTCGGCGTCGATCGTCAGCGCCCGGTGATACGCATGAATCGCCTGTTCGATCCTGCCCATGAGTTGTTGAGCCAGGCCGAAGTAATAGTGCGCGTCAAAGCTATGGGGGTTGATCCGGGCGGCGCGTTGGAAGGCGTCGGCCGCGCGGGGATACTCGCCGCGGTTCAGGTAGATCCGGCCGATGCCGATGTGAGCCTCGATCAGCCGGGGGTTGTCTTCCAGCGCCAAGGCAAACTCGACCAGCGCCGAAACGCTCAGCTCCCTGTCGCGGTAGTGCCTGGCCCGTACAAGGTGAGCCTGCCCCGCGTCGGCGTCGCGGGCGGTGTCAGAGGTCGCGCAGCCGGTGGCGACTATCAACGCGAAAAACAGCAGTCCCGGTGTCATCCGGCGCATCGTGTTCATGTTATCGGCAACGACCGGCGGACGCTTGATCGGCAAAGGTGAAGGAGGCGATCACGAATCGGATTTGTCGCAGTCACGGTTCGATCACACCAACGGGGTCCACGTGCTGCAAAGGAGAACCGGGCTCACCGCGTTGCCGGGGCGACGGCGGACTTGGCGGCCGCCTGCCGTGCCGCGCCTTGGCCGATCAGGAGGATCGGGGACGCGATGGCAATGGAGCTGTAGGTGCCGACGAAGATGCCGACGATCATCATGAAGGCAAAGCCGTGCACCCCATCGCCGCCGAGGGTATAGAGCGTCAGCAGTGCCAGCAGCGTGGTGCCGGAGGTGAGGATGGTTCGGCTGAACGTCTGGTTGATCGAGTCGTTGACGATGGCGGGCGAGGCGGTGGCGAGCCGGCCGCGGTTCTCACGGACACGGTCGAACACCACAATGGTGTCGTTGAGCGAGTAGCCGACGATGGCGAGCACGCCGGCGACCAGCCCGAGGTTGATCTTGAAGTCGCTCAGCGCCAGTGCCTGGCCGAAGGGGGTGTCGTAGATCATCCCGGCCAGGGCCACCATGCCCAGGGCGATGACGACGTCGTGGACCAGCGCGACGATCGCCGCCAGGCCGTAACGCAGGCTGCCGAAGCGGAACCAGATGTAGATGACCACGGCCAACAGCGACAGTCCAAGGGCGACCACGGCGTTCTGCTTCATGGTGTTGGAGACCTGGCTGGAGAAGTTCGAGACACTGCCGAGGCTGGTGTCGCGGAGCATCGCGTCGCGGACCAGCTTCCACTCGGTCTGCGCCAGGCCGGTGGGGTCCTTATCAAATGCCTCGGGGTCCTCGATGTAATTGGTCTGCGAATCGGTGCTGACGACGACGACGGAGCGGTAGCCGGTGCCGGCGTCGTCGAGGTCCAGGCCGATCACCTGCGCCTGGCGATAGCCGAGGCTCTCATACTGGGGCTGGAACCGCATCCGATTGATGCGGTCTTCGATGTCCTTTAGTGTCGCCGCCGGGTCGAGGCCCGCCAGCACAATCGCCACGCCGCCGAGGTAGTCCGCCACGGGGACCTCCACGCCCGGCCGACTGATGTTGAGTCCCAGCGTGGCATTTTCAACCTTGTACACGGGCGCTTTGCGGAACGGCAAGTCTTCATCGTCGCCGGCAAAGTGGATGGGGCGCCTGACATCGAGCACGTCGTCGAAGGCGGTCTTGATGGCTTCACTGACTTTGGACGCATCCTGTGAGAGCGTGGCGACACTGAAGCCGGCGGCGAACACGTCCCGGCCCTGCGTCTGCGTCTGGCCGACGGTCACGACGGTGACCTTGTCGCCGGCCAGGTCGGCGAGACCGGTCTTCTGGGCGACCTGCGTCAGCCGATCGCGCACCTGGCGGAGCGACAGCGTCTTGCCCTCGGCCAAATCGAAGGCGACCTGCGTGCCGCCGCGGAACTCGATGTCGAGCATGTCCTGCCCACGCTCATAGACCATCAACACGCCGGCGACGATCAGCGTGGCACTGACCAGATAAAACGCATACCGCTTACCGATCCAGTTGAAGTTGGGGGTGAGCAGCCGCCGGATCGCCGGGATCTGCGTGGACAACATGCCGATGTGCTTCACGTTGGTCGCGCTGATGAACAGGTTGACGATCACCCGGGTGCAGAACAGTGTGGTAAACAGCGTGGCCAGGATGCCGATGCCGAGGGTGACGGCAAAGCCTTTGATCTCGGCGGTGGCGGTGTAGCCCAGCACGACACAGGCGATCA
The DNA here is from genome assembly GCA_036477175.1 of Phycisphaeraceae bacterium. Classification (GTDB taxonomy): domain Bacteria; phylum Planctomycetota; class Phycisphaerae; order Phycisphaerales; family Phycisphaeraceae; genus JAZGCX01. Next base: position 4,204 of record JAZGCX010000040.1, on the reverse strand, counting down.
GTGTGGTGATGTTGGCGTCCATGATGGTGGACAGAGCCCGCTCATAGCCGAGGCGAACGGCGGTGGTCAGGTCGGTCTGATGGGCCAGCTCCTCGCGGATCCGCTCGAAGATCAACACGTTGGCGTCGACGGCCATGCCGATCGTCAGGACGATGCCCGCGATGCCGGGCAGCGTAAAGGTGGCGTCGAGCATCGCCATGACGCCCAGGATGATCACCATGTTGGCAAAGAGGGCAAAGTCGGCGACGACGCCCCAGAACAGGTAGTAGATGGCCATGAAACCGGCGACGACGATGATCGCCCAGATCGCCGCCTGCAAGCCGTGGTTCAGGTTGTCCTGGCCCAGTTGCGGGCCGAAGCGGTTAATGCTGATCGGGCCGACTAAGGTACCCCCGATGGCACCGGCCTTGAGGGTGAGGATCAGGTAGTTGAGCTCCTGCTCCGAGAAGCCGCCTTGCCCGCCGCTGATAATCCCCTGGCCGGGGATACGGCTCCTGATGACCGGTGCGGAGTTGACTCGCCCGTCGAGCACGATGGCCATGAGTTTGCCGACGTGGTCGCCGGTTAGCTTGCCCATGTATTGGCCGCCGAGCGTGTTAAGGACGAAGCCAACGGCGGGGAAGCCGCTGTCGTCGGGCGTGCGACGGGCGTTGATGACTTCCCAGTCTTTCTGTGTGGCGGTGAGGCTGTTGTGCGGGCTGTTGGCCAGCAGGACGTAGTAGCTGTCGGCATATCTTTGGCCGACCATGCCCCGCCGGGCGGCAAAGTATTGCTCGGCGTTCTGCTCCAGCGCGTCGCGTTCGGCACGGGTGTCGGTGAACTGGGCCGGGTCGTCGATCACGAGCCAGCGGAACGGCTTGTCCGAGCCGGCGCTGGGGCCCTTCTCACGCAGTTGGTCACGATACCCGTCGAGGTCGGGCACCTCCTGCGGCGACGGGGCAATCCGAAATTCCAGGACACCGGAGCCCTTGAGCAGCGCGATCAGGTCGTTGGGGTCATCCAGCGGACCCTTGACCTGCTCGTAGGCCGCATACGCCTCGGCGACGGCACGGACCTGCTCGGCCTTGTCCGGGTGGTCATGGATCAACCGTCGCAGCGCAATCTCGCGGCGACTGACCATCTGATCGTTGGCCAGGTCAGCCCGGACCGAATCGATCACCGCCTGGGGCAGGCTGGCCGACCGGGTCTTCAATTCCCGCTGCGTGGCCAGAGCAGTCATCGGGTCGGCTAAGATCGCCAGTGTGTTCTCCAACTCGGTCGGCTCGATGTTGGTCGCCAGCACGGCGTGTCGAGCGGCGTCGAAGTCGCGGCGGGCCTTGAGGAAAGTGCGGGTTTTGGCGGTCAGGTCCTTCTGAATCGCGTCGAGGTTGGCTTGCGCTTTTTGCCGCTGCTGGTCGGGCGCGTCGGTGGGAAGAGTCGCCAAGGCCTGGGCGGCATCGCGGCGGCGCTGCTGGGCCTCGTCGTATGGCTGGCGCGCCGCCTGGCGCGCCTGGTAGGCCGCGGCCGCCTCGGCCAGCAACCGGCGCTGCCGATCGGTGGCGCCGGGGAGCTCGGTTCTGCCCTCACGGATCGCGGTGTCCACGTCGCTTGCCCGGAGTTTGGCCGCCAGCAGCGCGTCGCGCCGCTCGATGAAGGCCGAGCGCCGCTGGGCCGTCTCGGGCGGGGCCTCGGCCATCTGGATTTCAATGCGGTTGCCCGCCTGCTCGCGCCAGATGAGGTTGCGCACGCCGGAGGGGTCCACCCGATCGCGGAGTACGGCGATGGTCTGCTCGACAGTCTGCTTGACGTCGGCGCCTTGGGGGACACGCACCTCGTAGACCAGCATCGTGCCGCCAGCCAAGTCGGGGCCCAGCTTCAGTTGCTGGCTCGGCGGGATCAGCAGCGAACCGAAGCCGGTGAGCACGAAGATGATCAGCGGCACCCGCCAAAGCCGGCGCGACGACGCGAGCAACAGCCCCAGGCCCGTCCCGGCCAGGGCCGCCAGCGCGATCACGCCAAGGACCAGTTTGAAGATGAGGTCAGTTTCCATGGTACGTCACGCGGCGGTGGATCCGTATCAGAGCGCGCGGGCCAACGTCCGCCGCGAAAAGACCTCGTGCGTGTTCGTCAGCGGCTGGGTTAGTCATCTTCTTTTATGATCGACTGGATGGCGGTGCGGGCAAACCGCAGACGAATGTTGGCGTTTTCGTCCACCTTGACCACAACGTCGCTGTCTCGGACCTCGACGACGGTGCCGAGGACGCCGCCGGCGGTCTGGACCTTGTCACCCTTGGCCAGGGCGGCGAGCATGGCGGCGCGTTTCTTCTTCTCCTTGCGTTGGCCGCCCATGAGGATGAACCAGAACAGGCCAAAGATGATAATCAGCGGCAACAACCCGCCGAAGCCGAACGGGCTGCGCGCCGGCGGGGCGCCGCCCGGCGAGCCGTCCTGACCCGTGAGCGCTTCGCCGTTGGGGGCGCCCTCGGCCGGCGGCGCCGATTCAGCGCCGATCGGCTGGACATCTTCCTGAGCCAGGATCAACGGGATGTGCTCGAACATGACGACTCCTTGGGATTTGGGATGTCTGATTTATGATTTCTGATTTGGTGTCAAGCGGGCCTCGGCGGGTCTGACAATCCGAAATCAGCAATCCACAATCACGTCGCCGCCACGGGCCAGCGCCGGGCGACGTAAGACCAGTCATTGTGGTGGATCGCCTGGCGGATGTCCAACATGAGCCGTTGGAAGTGACGCAGGTTGTGCAGGCTGACCAGGATGGGCCCGAGCATCTCGCCGGCCAGGAACAGGTGGCGCAGGTAGCTGCGGGAAAAGGCTTGGGGCCTGGGGCGTGAGGCTTGACGGGTCGGCTCGCGCGGGTTCAGCCCATCGCCTCCGGCACAGGCCGGGCAGTCGCAGTCGGGGTCGATCGGCCGGTCATCGCGGGCAAATTGGGCGTTGCGGAGACGGATCTGGCCGGTCGGGGTAAACGCGCAGGCGTTGCGCCCGTTTCGCGTGGGCAGAACACAGTCGAACATGTCCGCGCCGGCCCGCACGGCCGTGACCAGGTCGCGCTCGTAACCGACGCCCATCAGGTACCGCGGCCGATCAGCGGGCAATTGCAGGGCGGTGTGCTCGACGACCGCCTTGAACCGGTCGAAGCCCTCACCCAGCGCCACGCCGCCGATCGCGTAGCCGGCCAAGTCGTGACAGCACACCTGCTGGAGGCACCAGGAGCGCCGGTCCAGATCGGTGCCGCCCTGGACGATGCCGAATAGCGCCTGGTTGTCTTTGCGCTGATGCGCTCGGACACAGGCGTCGAGCCAACGCACGGTGCGCTCGCAGGCGAGTTGGAGTCGACTGGTGCAGGAGCCTTGAGCGAGCCGGCTCGTCCCCGAGCCCGGCTCGGGCTCGCGGCCCGGCTCGCTGGGCGGACAATCATCGAACGCCATGATGATGTCGGCGCCCAGTTCGTTCTGCACCTGCATCGACCGCTGCGGCGTCAGTGTGATCGTGCTGCCGTCGAGGTGGCTCTTAAACGTGACGCCGTGGTCGTCGATCGTGTTGATGTCCGCCAGACTGAAGACCTGAAAGCCGCCGGAGTCGGTCAGGATCGGCCCGGGCCAACCCATCCACTTGTGCAGCCCGCCCATCCGGGCGATCAACGGCGAACCCGGCCGCAGCATCAGGTGATAGGTGTTGGCCAGGATGATCTGCGCGCCGACGTGGGCCACCTGTTGCGGCAACAGTCCCCGGATGGCCGCGTGTGTGCCGACAGGCATGAACGCCGGCGTGTCCAACGCACCGTGCGGCGTCGTCACCCGTCCGACTCGGGCGTGGCTACCCGAATCGCGGTGGAGGATCTCGAAGGTTAACGCAGACATTGTTGGTCCAAGGTCCAAGGTCCCTAGTCCAAAGTCAAATAAGCAAAGACAGTCCGAGCACGCCGATATTAGTGCGCTCAAACAGCGGACCCGGGACAGAGACTTTGCACCTTGGACTTTAGACCCCGGACTTTGGACCTTGGACGTTGAACTCGAAACTACCCCGCGCGGCGCCGGCGTTCGGTCGCTTCCTGGAGCATCCGCTTCTCGCGGTCGGTGAGGCTGTGCATGCCGTGCTGCTTGACTTTGTCGAGGATGCGATCGACCTGGGTGTTGCGCCGGGCGTCACTGCGGTGACGGCGTTCCTGCCTTTTGCGCTTGCGGTCGTGGGCAAACTGCCGCAG
>JAZGCX010000004.1:0-8008 GCA_036477175.1 Phycisphaeraceae bacterium | reverse complement strand
GCCCCCGCACACCCCGGTTGCCTTGCCCCCGTTACCTGCGGCAGCGTGATCGGCACGCTGTCTTGTGTCAGCGCGCCCAGCACGGCCATGCCCATCGCTTCACGCGCCTCAACGGGAACGCCCAGCTCGTCGCTGAGCACCACACCAGATTCAGGCGAGCACCCTTGGCGGATCAGATCAACCAGCACCGGGTTGTTCGCCCCGCCCCCGGCCAAGACAACCTTCCTGGGCCCCAGACCGGCGACCGATTGAATGACCCTGTCCGCGACCGATTTGACCGCTGAGGCGATGATGTCGTTGGCCGAATGATTCTCCAGCGCCTGGTTGACCAGCGTGGCGATGCGATCGTCGAGAACATCCTCGCGGCCGAGCGACCTGGGAATGCCGTTATGGTCATCAGGCAAGTCGTCAAACAGAGGCCGGAAGATTGTCGGGTCAGTGCGGCCGGACGCGGCAAGCTCGCCGTCCTTATCAAAGGCGGTTTCCGGAAACAGGCATCGCACCGCGCCGTCGATCAACAGGTTGCACGGCCCCAGATCGAAGCCGACGGGTTCGCCGATCAGCTTGGTCACGTTACAGATGCCGCCGAGGTTGATGACAAGGTCGGCCCGATCACGATACATCACCCAGTCCGCCAGCGGTGTGATCGGCGCGCCCTGCCCGCCGGCGATCAGGTCCGCCTGACGCAGATCGTAAAGCACCGGCACGCTCAATTGCCGCACGATCGGCCAGGGATCAAACAACTGCCAACTCAAATGTTCCCGCGGCGCGTGCCAAATGGTTTGGCCGTGGGCAACAACGAAATCCGGTTTCGTATCCGGGTACTGCTCACACAATTCAGCGACGGCGTCAGCGTGTAATTCCCCCAATTGACGGGCGGCGAGCAGGTACCGGATCGGTTCGGCCGATTGGCCTGTGGCAAATCCGTGCAGTTCATCACGCAAACCGCCCAGCGGTCTGCTGACCATGCCGACGAACTGCGCGGTGATGTCCAATCCTTCACCGCCCACCTCGACCAGCGCGGCGTCGAGGCCGTCCAGGCTTGTACCGGTCATACAACCCACAATGTGCCGGGTGCGCGTCGCGTTCATGCAAACCGTCAGGATACCCGTTGTGTCCGCGCGGCAACAGGCCGGCAGGAGCGACGCCTGGATCAATGCTTGTGAAGACTGGAATCCACTTCGTGCTCGGTGGCGATAGGGCTAAGTGGCTCGCGGATGTTCGGCGCTTCGAGCGAATAAGGCGCGTCCGATGACACCGCCGCCCAGCGGACGCCGTTGGCGATGACACGTTGTACATGCCGGTCGTGGTAAATGGGAAACGTCTCGTGGCCGGGGCGGAAGTAAAAAATCCTGCCCTTGCCGCGGGTCCAGGTGCACCCGGAGCGGAACACTTCGCCGCCTTCAAACCAACTGATGAAGATCAGTTCGTCAGGCGCCGGCACGTCGAACAGTTCCCCGTACATCTCAGTGTGTTCAAGCTCAAAGTAACCGTCGTCGCCCACGCCGTCGGCGATCGGGTGTGCCCGGTTGACGCACCAGAGCCTTTCTTTTTCCGCCGCCTCACGCCACCGCAACCCACAGCCCGTGCCCATCAGTTTCCTGAAAATCCTGGAGTAATGGCCCGAGTGCAACACGATCAGCCCCATCCCTTCGAGTACACGACGATGCACCCGGTCCACGATCGGGTCCTTGACCTTGTCGTGCGCGGCATGGCCCCACCAGATCAGCACGTCGGTTTGGGCCACGACTTGTTCGGTCAGGCCGTGCTGCGGCTGGTCCAGCGTCGCGGTGCACACCGCCACTGCTTGGCCGAGTCGGTCCTCGATGCCGTGCTTGATCACCGCGTGGATGCCGTCGGGGTAGATCCCGGCAACGGTTTTGTTCTCCCGCTCATGCAGGTATTCGTTCCAAACGGTGACGTGGATCGGCTTGGTCATGGCAGTGATTTCCTAGGGCACGGTGAAGTAAGGGCGGGCGCGTTCAATGCGTGGGAGGGGCGGTGTGTCCGGACGCTTCGGTGGGCGCACGGGCCCGGCGGCAATGGCGTTTCGGCACACGGCCAGGGCGGCGGCGGCCAGGGGCGTCGCGACCAGCGGATCATCTTCCTTGCCGTCGGTGTAGCTGTTGGACCACGACCCGTCGAAAAGTTGCCGGTTGATCAGTTCGTCCGCCAGTGCGTAGGCCCAATCGACCAGTCCCTCGGCCGACTCCACCTCACCGGCACCCAGCCGAGTCAGGGCGTGACTGACCGACCAGCAGTAGTAGAAGTAATAGGCGTCGCGGAGGACCTCGCGATCGGCGTTGAATCGGCCGGGGTTGGTTTTGGCGGTGAAGTTCTGTTTGAGCCAGCGGCGGGCGGCCACGACGCGGGGATGATCCGTCGGCAGGCCGCACTGCAACAGCGCCCGGACGCCGTCGGCGGTGGCGCTGCCGTAGGAGGCGAACCGCTGGCGGCCCCGGCGATCAGTCCCCACCGGGCCGGCCTTGTTGCGGGCGGCGTCAACGGGGCTGAAGAAGAACCCCCCGTCGTCGAATCGCGGGTCGTACACCGCACGGTTGGTGGTGAAGTTCTGGCACCGCGGGATGAAAAGCAGGGCGTTGCGATAGGGCGGATAGCTGCGGGGCACCTTGGCGACGCGCAGCGCGCCGATCGCGTAGAGCGTGGCCGAGATGTTCGCCTCGAATCGTGGGTGTCCGCCGTGGTCGTCGTCCGTCGGCTTACGCGGTTCGATGATCGAATAGCCCCAGCCGCCGAAGCCGGGATCGGATCGATCCCACCCCCGTGCTTCGGTGAGCTGGTGCTGGCGGACCAGCGCCAGGAAAGCGAACTGGGCGGTGCGGTGGACGGGCGAATCGTGTTCCAGCACCACGACCCAGCTCGCGGCCGCGGCGGTGTAAACCGGCATGTGCAACGGCACAGCCAGGCCGTTCGGACCGGCAGACGAGGTGTCGATCCTGCCGTCGCCGTCAACCATCGCCAGGAGGTAGTTAACGCCGCGGCGAAACGATTCGCGCGCCGGCGCTTTACCCTGGTGCAGGAAGTGCAAGCTGCTCAGGACGTGCGGCGTCAGCGTCGGCCCGTCACGGAACACACCGTAGCGCTCGGACCGCCACGCCCCGTCATCCGACTGATGATCGGCGAGATACTCAGCAGCACCGGTCAGTGCCAGATCAATCCGCCCCAGCGTCTGGGCCCGGCGACTACTCTGACAGCCGAGCAACAGGCCAGCCAGCAGGATGACCATCGTGGCTCGCAGGCACATCATGATGAGCGTAGCCTAAGTTGCCGACGTTTGATTGCAACGGCTGGATGCGAAAACGCGGCGCGGCCCGGCAAGGGCAGCGCCGCGCGGCGGGGATCGGCGACGAGTTACAAGGCGGTTCGGGAGTATCGATCAGCGATTGCCAATCCTGGCGGCCAGGGGTACGGGGGCCCGGTCAACGGTCAGCACCAGCAGGGCGGTGGAGGTGCAGAACGTACGGCCGGTGATGCAGTGGTGGCCCGTCCACGAGCCGTCGTTATTTTGGACGCGGTCGAGATTTTCGGTAATGCTTTCGTCCCATTTTCTCCACTCCTGGGCTCCTTCTACGACCAAAGCCTCGCCAATGTTCATGTAACTCAAAAATTCCTCGCCCCCGTTGGACCCGAAACCGGCAATAAACTGCTCATCATCGAGTCTATCGACGATGGCCTGTTTGGCCTGCTCCAGGTCACGTTCGTTGTCATCGAAGCGTCTGAGCCGTGCCGTCAACTGGGCGCGTGCCGGCTCAGTGGTAGCAACAGCCAAGGCCTGCTCGATCTCTTGCCGCGCCTCGGCGTTGGTGTTGGCTGAGTCCTGCATTCCGCCGAGCGCAGCGGCGCCGGCGTACAGTTCGACGCCGGCGGCGTCACCTGTTACCCGAAACGTCTTGTTGTCGGTGTCAAAATTGCCGCGGGCGAACGATTCGGCACGCTGCCGCACCTGCTCATCAACCTCAACGCCGCTTTGCGCCGCCCGGTTGATTGCCTTGGATGCCATCGCCTGCGCCAGCACCGGGGCCCAACCTTCGTTGGCCCACGTGCCGTCCTCACGCTGGTTGGTCTCGATCTTGTCCATGACCTTGTCGAGCGCGGCGACGATGCGCTTTCGGCTTGGCTCATCGGGCATCTGGTCCTTGACCTCGGCCAGCACCATCGCCCCCAGGAAGGTGTCGATGTAGGTGCCCAGCTTCTGCTGCACCCGTGTGCCGCGAACGCCGGTGATGAACAGCGACTGATCGTCGGACGCCTGAACCTCGGCGCAGATGAACTCGAGCGCCTTGTTGATGTGGGTGGCGTGTGGGCCTTGCGATGGTGTGGAGCCGGCCCGGATCAGCGCCAGCGTGGCGACGCAGGTGTCGGCAACGTTTGGCAGGTCGCGCAGGTTGTCCAGACGGCGACCCATGCGGCTCGACTCTTCGCCCTGGCCCCATCCGCCCGACGGGTGCTGGTGTTCGACCAGCCACGCCAGGCCCTTTTTCACCCCATCCGAGAGCGGCTTAGGCTCCACCGCCGGTGCCCACTTCGCCGAACCTGTCGCATCCGGTTTGGATGGTGGCACGGTCCCCTGCTTGGCCAAGACGGCCGACGGAACGGCGATCGACAAAACAACGACAGCGGCGGCAAGGTAGCGAATCATGGTCAACTCCTTTCTGAATGGAATGGCGCGGGCGCGCACGGTGTAACGATCGCGGGCCGGCCCAGCGGCGTTGGCCGGCGACCTCACTGCCATTAGACGCACAGCCCCGGGCCCGGGTTCCCGCTTGCGATTGATGCGTTCTTAGGATCGCTGGAGGTCGTGGCCGGCGGCTTGTTTGCCGAAGCGGGCGGGGATGCGGTTGGCGGTCTGGCAGCGTTGTATGGGCGGCGTGGGTTTGATTGAGCGGCTTTGTTTTCGTCTGCCGGCCGTGACCGTTTGGATCATTTGGATAATAGGATGGCCGTGGTTACAATTCGGGCTGTACGCTGGCGGGCGGTATGGCGTCTTTGGGGGGTCCTGTGGGGCGGGTGCCAGACCGGATCAGCTCGTGGTCGGGGCTCCCGATCGCCGTGTGACGCGATTGAGGGTTCTTGTTCGCAGGCCGCAGCGATCGAGCGTTTCAGACCGTCTGTTGTGGGCGAGCTGATTAGGTGAGGAGTGTTTAGAGGTGGTCGGACGGGTCGTGCTGTGCGCTGTGGGGTTGGTGCCGGGCCTGTGCGGCGTGGTCATGGGCCAGGTCACGCTTGAGCGGTTTGAACGCCAGCTCGAGCAGATCCGCCGCGAGACCCAACTGCTCGTGGAACCGTCCGTGCCGCCCGAGCAACGCGCGGTGATCGACTACGGCGGGTTCGTCTCGTTCAACTTCCTGGCCATCGACGACCTGGGCCAGAATACCCACATCCTCCGCCAGACCGATGTCGTCGTTTACACGCGGCTGAACTTCGACGGGGTGCACGAGTTGTTCGCGCGTGTTCGCAGCACCTACCGCGACTTCAACAGCGGCGATTCGTTTGACGGCAACGGCGACGACTGGGTCGAGCCCACACTCGACCGCGCCATATACACCTTCAACCTCGGCCGCTATATCGAAACCAACGAGGGCCGAACACCGAAGGGCAACATCATCATTCGGGGCGGCCGGCAACTGGTTCACTGGGCCAACGGCGTGACGCTGAGTCAGGAGATCGACGGCGGCGTCGTTACCCTCAGCTACGATCCGCTGACGCTTGACATTGTTGCCGGCATCACCCGCCACAGCATCACCGACATCGACAGTTCGCGGCCGGGGTTTGAGGGTGATACGAAGCGGGGCTTCTACGGCGCGATGCTGAGCGTCCAGGCCGGCGCCAACCACAGGCCCTTCATCTACGGCCTGGTGCAGGACGATCGCAACGACCCTACCGTGCTGATCGTCGGGGCGACCACCACGCGGTTTGACTACAACAGTTACTACATCGGCGCCGGTTCGACCGGAGCGTTGTCGGACAACCTGCTGTACGGGGTCGAGCTGATCTATGAAGGCGGCGAGGGCCTGTCCAACAGCTTCAACAACACTACGCTGGTGCCCATCGCCCAGACCCGGGAGGACATCCACGCGTTTGCCGCCGACGTTACGCTTGACTACCTGGTCGGTGACAGCAACCGCAGCCGGCTGAGCGGCGAGATGATCCTCGCCACGGGCGACACCGATCGGTTAACGACGACCAATACCTTCGCGGGCAATCAGACCGGGACGGACGACAATGCGTTCAACGCGTTCGGGCTGATCAACACGGGTCTGGCGTTCAACCCCAATGTGTCGAACCTGTTGATGTTCCGCATCGGGGCGTCCACGTTTCCCCTGCACAGCAACCAGGCGTTGCACGTTGGGGCGTTTGACCGTCTGCAAGTCGGCGTGGACCTGTTCATCTTCAACAAGCTCAATCGCAACGCGCCGATCGACGAGGCCACCAGTGCCTCCACCTACCTCGGGTTCGAGACCGATGTGTTCGTCACCTGGCAACTCACCAGCGACCTGACGGTGTCGACGCGGTACGGCGTGTTCTTCCCCGGTGATGCGATCACCACCGACCTCGACGAACGGCACTTTTTCTTTACGGGGGTGACGCTTGCGTTCTGACCTGAGTATCGTCCTCGCAGTGACGTTCGTGCTGGCCGGTTGTCAGACGGCCAAGGTCGCCGAGCCGATCACGGCCGAGCTTGCCGGCAACGACGCCGAGAGCCGGATGGCATTCTGGCACACGCTCGGTGAGCGGTCGGTGGTCAGCAACGACGAGGCGTGGCACGGCCTGCTGCTGTTTGTCGACGGCGAAGACCCGGCCCAGGATTATGCCGGCCGCGTGGAACTGCTCAAGGCGCGAAACATGTTGACGGCGGGCTTTGACCGACCCGCTGATGAGGCGGTGCGCCGCGGCGACGTGGCCGTCGCCATCTGCCGCATCCTTGAGATCAAGGGCGGCGTGATCATGCGGGTGTTCGGCCCCACGCCGCGGTATGCCACCCGCGAACTGGAATATGAAGGCCTGTATCTGCTCAGCAGCCCGCATCAGACATTATCCGGCCAGCAGTTCCTGGCGATCATCGGCCGGGTGGAGGACATGCAAAGGGTAAGGGGCGTCGTTGTCGCCGCTGGCGCTCAAGTCGCTGAACCGGAAGATACCGAACCACCTGAGCAGGACAACCCGGCTGACCATCCCGGCGAACTGTAGCCGCCGACCGATCAGCCATAGCAGGGCGCGTCAGGGCGGTGCGGCAAGCGAGGATCGAGGACGATTTGATGCGAAGAAGAAAGAGGATGTGTGCGATGCGATGGCTAACTATGAAGTTGTTGCTGACCGGGTGGCTGCTTGTGGCGATCGCTGTGTCTGCGGCGGCGCAGCCGGCGAACGAAACTGTCCCCGCGGCCGAACCGGCTGCTGACGCGCCACAGGGTCAGCCGCTGAAGATCAACATCGTGGCGGTCGAGGGCAACGTCCAGGTCCGCGGCGAAGAAGATCAGCCGTGGCAGCGGGCCGAGGTGGGCATGACGCTCGGCGTCGGCGCCGAATTCCGTACCGGTGTCCGCAGTGCCGTGCGGTTTGCTATTCCGCCCGATCAGACCGTGACGCTCGATCGGCTCGGCGTGATCAAGGTGCTCCAGGCGTTGCGGCTGGACGGGCAGCGGGTCAAGACCGACCTGGGCATGATGTATGGCCGAGCGGTGTATGACGTGTCGGAGGTGGGGGTCGAGCACGAGGCGTCGATCCGCAGCCCCAGCGCGACGCTGGCCGTGCGTGGCACGTATGACATGTCGATGAACGCGAACAACTACCACGCGACTCAGGTGAGTGCGAATCGCAACCCGGTCACGGTCGCGCGGCCCGGGGCGCCGGACGTGAATTTCGGCTCAGCGGAAACTTCCGCCTCGATGCCCACCGATGCGGACGGGGTGGCGTCGGGCAACCTGAACCAGACCATCCTCGACCCGACATCCAGCAGATCACGCCAAGGCGTCGAGTTGACGCTCGT
>JAZGCX010000399.1:0-5145 GCA_036477175.1 Phycisphaeraceae bacterium | reverse complement strand
CGGTGTCGGTTCGTCTTGGCGCGGCTGTGGTATGGCAGGACGGTCAACCAGACTGGCAAGCGTGGCTCATTGCGGTGGCGGTGATCGTGCTGACCCGTTGGAAGATCAACGCCGCATGGCTCGTCCTCGGCGGGGCAGTAGCAGGGAGGCTGTTGCATGCGTGGTAGCACGTGTCGGCGGACAGAGGAAAGGATTGGCATGCTGAACATACAACGCCTCATCTCGGCCGTGATCGTTTCGTTTGTGGTTATTGCCTCAACCGGCTGTGCGCAAATTAGCCACGTCGAAGTTCCGCCAACGACGCTGCACATGTACGAGTACCTGAAGCAGAAGCAGTGCGTGGACCTGACCCATGCGTTCGAGCCGGGCATCCCCCATTGGCCGGGTTTCCCCGATTCGGCGCGAAAGACGCTTTACAGCCACGACCCCGGCGAGGGGACGCTGGGACATGGATTCTGGGCTCAACAGTTCACCCACGTCGGCCAGTGGGGCACTCACTGCGATCCGCCGGCTCACTTTGTCAAGGGCCTGCGCACCATCGACCAGATCGACGTCAAGGAGATGGTGCTGCCCCTGGTGGTCCTCGACGTGCACGACAAGGCGCGCCACAACCCCGATTACACGATCACCATGGGCGACGTGCACCGGTGGGAGTCGAAACACGGCCCGATCCCCGCCGGCGCGTTCGTGGCAATGCGGACCGACTGGTCCACACGCTGGCCCGATGCCGAGGCCATGCGCAACGAAGACGACAGCGGCGTCGCGCACTACCCCGGCTGGAGCCTCGACGTACTCAAGTACCTTTACGAGCAGCGCCGCATCACGGCGTCCGGTCATGAAACGACGGACACCGACCCGGGCGTGGCCATCAGCCGCGGCGATTATTCCCTCGAAGCCTACGTCCTGGCCACCGATCACTATCAGATCGAGCTGCTGGCCAACCTGAACCAGGTGCCTGAATATGGGGCGCTGGTGATCGTGGCGTTCCCAAAACCGAAGGACGGCTCCGGCTTCCCCGCACGTGTGTTTGCGATCCTGCCGTGACGCGAACGCTACCCACAACAGCGTCGACCCCAGCGTCAAGTTTTGTTCCCAGGGCCGGCACATCAGCCCCGGGCGCAAGCCCCGGGGTTTGTGTTTACCAACCACTGGAACCCAACCACTGGAACCCTGCCCTTGCGGGCAGGGCTATCAAAGCAACGAAGCGAGCCGGCAAATCCTGTCGGTCAACTCTCGGGCAGGGCGAACCGGTCGGCGGCCGGGTTGACGCGGCCGGTCGGCGGCGGCTTGCCGGTGATCGCGCGCACAAGCCGTGTCACGTGCGGGTGACAGTTCTCGATGAACAGCTTGAAGTGCTTTTGTGTGCCGGCTGAGGCGGTGCCGGCGACATAGAGACCGGGCACATTGGTTTCCATGGTGTCGGGATTGAACATCGGCGCATCGTTTTCGCCGCCGAGCGTGACGCCGACCTGGTTGAACAGGGTGGGGTCCATTTCATAACCGGTCATCAGCAGGACGAAGTCGGCCGGGGCGTCGATTGTTTTTCCGTCGTGGTTGGATGCAAGCGTCACATGGGTGGGAGTGATGCCGGTGGGGCGAGTGTGAGGATGAAAAGTGATGAGGTTGCGCTTGATCAGCACTTCGATCTCCGGCCGAAGCCAGTATTTGACCGATTCAGGAAACTCATTGTCTCTGTAACTCATCGTGACTTGTGCGCCGGCGCGGTGACAGCGAATCGCCGCTTCGACCGCCGAGTTGCGCCCGCCTACGATCAGCAGCTTCTGACGGAAGTACTTGTGCGGCTCGTCAAAATAATGGCTGACGTGCTCCAGGTCTTCGCCGGGGATATTCAACTTCCGGGGACGATGCAGGTCGCCGATTGCCAGCACGACCCGCTTGGCGTGGTAAGTGCAGTGTTCGTCGCGGTGCTGCGTCGTCAAGACAAGACCATCGTTCGCCGATGTGTTACGCTTGATGTCAACGACTCGTTCGTAGGTGTGGATGGGCAGATCGAACTGGTCCACGATACCGCGAAGATAGGCCAGGTATTCCTCCCGCGTCGCTTTGGACTGATCCGGTGTGTGCAACGGCACGCCGGCGATGGCGATCCGTTCGGGCGAGGAAAAGAACCTGACCTGCTTCGGAAACCACGTGATGGTCTGGCCGATCTGCCCCGCTTCCAGGTGCACGTAATCGACCTGCATCAGCTTGAGGCAAACCGCCAGTTCCAGGCCGATCGGACCGGCGCCAACGATGACGACGTCGGCATCACTCATGGGGCGACAGTGTAGCGACCGACACCGGGCGCGACCAACGGTTCCGGCTTGGTGTTTGCAACGCTTACGCCGCTTGCTTCAACGACTGATCGGTGTGATCCGGCTTGGGTTCGGGTTCCGGCTGGGCCGGGGTCCGTTGCTCATCGAGCGAAGCCAGCAGTTCGTTGAGCATTTCGCCGAGGCGGTTGATGCGGCGTCGCAGGGAAAAGGTGCGGAAGATGGATGCGTAGCGGAGTCGCCGGGAGATGATCAGGTGGGTCTGAAGCTCGCGCAGTGATGCCAGCGAATCGGACACCGCCTTGCGGTAGGCTTGGGGGTCGCTTCGGCCGTGTCCGTCGGCGATCTTGGCGGGGATGGCCGCGGCCGTGCGCCGCAGCGTCGCGATCAGACCGGAGCGCTCTTCGGACGGGAACCGCCGTGTCGTCCGATAGATCGTCTCCACCAGGTCCATCGACCGCTTCCAGATCACAAGCTGCTCAAATGTCTTGGCGGACATGGGCGTCTCTCGGCGCCGGCGATTCCGATAACCTGCCGGTCACAGTGTCCCGTTTGTGTATCGTCATTATCGAGGCGCGGCTTGGGTGAGCTTGAAGCAGTCGCCCGGCGATCCCGGCGCGCTACAATCGGGTCTATGACGAGCTTGGCGGCAGGCATGTTGTTGATCGTGGCGTCGGCGGGGGTGGGGCCGTTGACCGACGCGCAGGCCGCCCAGCTCGCCACGGCCCAGGATAACTCGCCGATTCTGGACGAGGCGGCGCTGTACCCGCTGCTGCAAAACGCGCTGACCTGGCCCGAGCACGACGAGGCGGGCGCGATGATCCCCGACTATGCCGCGATTCGCCAACGGCCGGCCGACTACCGCGGCGAGCTGTTTCTGATCGAGGGGCAGTTGGCTCGCGCCGAGTCGGTGAGCGGCCTCGCTCGGCCGGGGCCGTGGGATGGCAAACTCGAACAGTGGGTCGTCAAATGGGGCCCGACGATCGACGATGTGGCGGTGGTGTACCTGCTGGACCCGCCGGCGTCGGTGCGGTCCGGCCGCGAAGTGCGGTTAGTAGCGCGGTTCTACAAGCTGTGGCAGACGCGCGACACGCAGAACCAGCCATCGAAGTTCCTCACGTTCGTCGGGCACACCGCCAAGGTGACCGGCCGCGACACCGCCAGCGGCGTGACGGACCTGTCGATGCTCGTCCTGATCGTGGTGTTGTTGCTGGGGGCGTACCTCATGCTGCGCAGACGGACGGCGACGGTCGCCGCCCCGACGGTGCCGCAACCATCCAAACGACAGCCCGACGTTGCACATGGGGGCGAGGACGCCGAAGATGTCGGCTCGCCGCTACCCGACGACCCGGCCGAGGCATTGAGGCAACTGCAACGGCGGCACGGGGAGTAACCGCAGCAACCGCAGCAAGCCCAGGAACTGTCCGAAGCGCAGGAGCGATGACACGTGGCAACCGTTGATCTGAAACTGCCGCATCATGCCTACCGGATTCACATCGAGCCGGGCTTGCTCGGCCGGTTGGGCCGGCTCGTGCGCGATGTCGCCCCTCACGATCGCGCGGCGCTGCTGGTTGACGCCAACGTGTTGGACACGCACGCCCAGGCCGCGCGCCGGGCGCTTGAGTCGGTCGGGTATGACGTGCTGGCCCATGCGGTTGCACCCGGTGAGGCACAGAAGAACCTTGACACCGTCGCCCGGTTGTATGACGTGCTCGTCAATGCCCGTTTCGAGCGACACACGCCGGTGATCGCGCTGGGCGGCGGCGTGGTGGGTGACACCGTCGGTTTTGTTGCCGCCAGCTACCTGCGGGGCGTGCCGTTGGTTCAGTGCCCGACGACACTGCTGGCGATGGTGGACGCGTCGGTCGGCGGCAAGGTGGGGGTGAACCTGCCGCAGGGCAAGAACCTGGTCGGTGCGTTTTATCAGCCGCATCTGGTGGCGATCGACCCCGACACGCTCGGGACGCTGCCGCCGCGCGAGCTGCGTTGCGGCCTCGCCGAATGCGTCAAGCACGCGATCATCGGCGATGCGGACCTGTTTGATTGGCTGGAAGAAAACCTCGATGCGATACTCGCGCTCGACCCCGACACGCTCGTGGAGTTGGTGCGTCGCAACGTGGCGATCAAGGCCGCGGTCGTGACGGCCGACGAGAAGGAGTCGGATCAACGGGCCCACCTGAACTTCGGCCACACGTTTGCCCACGCGATCGAAGCGACGCAGCATTATGGGGGCTACCACCACGGTGAGGCGGTGAGCCTGGGCATGGTGGCCGCGGCCCGTCTGGCCGCCGATACGCGACGGTGCAACGCACAACTGGCCGAGCGATTGGTCAGGCTGCTCGAGCGCATCGGTTTGCCCACGTCGGCGTCTGACCTGGCCCCAACCGACACGCTGCTGGAAACCATGCGGGTGGACAAGAAGGTGGCCGACGGCCGCATCCGCCTGGTGCTTCCCGACCGCCTCGGGGCCGTTTCCATCGTGCCCGACACGCCCGAAAACGCGATCACCGCCGCGTGGGATTCGCTGCGCGGTTGATCTGCTTCATTTAATCAACCGAAGCGCAAACGGATAGCGGTACAGCTTGCCGTCATAGGCGTTGACCGCGGCGATAATAATGAAAACGAGGTTGGCGAGGCCGACAAGCGGCAGCAGGAAGACCCCGATACCCACACAGAACAGGGCCAGGCAGATCACCACGGCAATCACCACGGTAATCTGGAAGTTGAGTGATTCCTTGCCCTGATCATTGATAAATGGGTGGTCATCTTTCTTGATCAGCCAGATGATCAGAGGTCCGAAGATATTACCCACCAGCGGTACGACGAACCCCGCCAGTGCCAAGATATGGCACAGCATGCCCATCGTGCGTTC
>JAZGCX010000398.1:0-2407 GCA_036477175.1 Phycisphaeraceae bacterium | reverse complement strand
GCTTGAGACGATAGCTCTCGCCGTTCATTTCCAGGATATGGACATGGTGGGTGAGTCGGTCCAGCAAAGCCCCGGTCAGACGTTCCGAGCCGAACACCTCGGTCCACTCATCGAAGGGCAGATTGCTGGTCACCAGGGTGGCGCCGCGCTCGTCACGCCGGCTGAACACCTCGAACAGCAGTTCGGCGCCGGTCTTCGACAGCGGGACGAAGCCGAGCTCGTCGATAATCAGCAAGCTGTACTTAGCCAACTGCTTCTGGAAGCGCAGCAGGTGTTTCTCGTCCCTGGCCTCCATCAGCTCATGAACCAGGGCGGCGGCCGTGGTAAAGCCCACCGAGAGCCCCTTCTGGCAGGCCGCCAGACCGAGGCCGAGGGCGATATGGGTCTTGCCGGTGCCCGAGTTGCCGAGCGCAATGACATTCTCGCGGCGCTCGATATATTCACAGCGCGCCAACTCCAGGACCAGCATCTTGTTGAGCGATGGGATGGCCTTGAAGTCGAAGCTGTCGAGGCTTTTGACGGCGGGGAACCTGGCCTGCCTGATCCGCCGCTCGACCATCCGGCGCTCGCGGTCGATCAGTTCCAGTTCGGCGAGGCGGACGAGATAGCGCACATGGTCGGCGCCCTCGGCGGCGCACTGGCGGGCCAGCTTGTCGTACTCGCGCAGGAACGTCGGCAGCCTCAGGGTCTTGAGGTGATGGACCAGCAACACTTGCGGCGTATCGGTCATGGTGCGTCTTCCCCCAACAGGCTCATATAACTGGCGGCGGCCGTGGTCGCCACGTTGGCCCGGGGCAGGTAGGGATAGACATCCAGGTCGAGTTTGGGCGGGCGGCGCTCGATGCGGCACAGCACCAGATGCTTGACGGCATCGTAGCCGATCGCGCCGAGGCGCAGGGCGTCCTTCACCGCGCCGTGAAGCACCTCGAGATCGAAGCTCTCCAGAAGCCGCAGGACCTGGACGTATTCCCGCTTGCCGGCCTTGCCCATGCGCGCCTCCAGCAGACGGCGCAAGGTCGGGAAGACGTCGGGCAGTTCCCAGCCGGCCAGCGGCGCGGCCTGGTCCAGGGCACCGATCTTCTGCTCCAGCAAAGGCAGATAGTGGATCGGATCAAAGACCATATCCTCCCGGTCGTAGGAACGGGGGTGCCGGGCGACGATCCCGCCGCCGCAGCCGATGACCACCTCATGGACATAGCCACGGATCCAGACCTCCCGGTGACCGTAGGCGACGGGCACGGAATAGTCATTCGTCCGGTAGCGCACCAGGGACAGGGAGCTGACCCGCGTGGCCTGCCTGTCGCAGGCGTCGAACGGCGCCGGCGGCAAATCCATCAACGCCTCGCAATCACGCCCGAGGCGCTCGCCGATACTCTCGCGGTGGCCGCGCACGACGTCGCCTCGCCGGTTGCGGCATTGTTCCTCCAGCTGGACATTGAAGGCGTCCCAGCTTGCGAACCGGGGACGCGGCGTCATGAAGTTCCGCCGGGCGTAGCCAACCACCCCCTCGACATTGCCTTTATCGTTGCCCTTGCCGGGGCGACCGTAGCGGTCCTCGAACAGGTAATGGGATTGCAGCTCGCTGAACGACCGGGTCCGTTGGCGCGTGCCGTCCGGCAGGATGTGCGCCACAAGGCACTTGTCGTTGTCGTAGAGAATCGATCGAGGAACCCCGCCGAAGAAGGCAAAGGCCGCATTGTGACCGTCCAGCCAGGCCTCCGTCGTCGCCGCCGGGTAGGCCGCAACGAAGCACGCATCGCTATGGGGAAGCGTCATGACGAAAAAATGCGCCCGGTGCTCGATTCCGGCGATGACCGCATCCGCCTCGCCAAAATCCGCCTGGGCATGACCCGGATGGTGCGCCAGCGGCACGAACATCTCCCGCAGACGAAGGCGCCGTTCGCGAACGTAATCCTTCACGATCGTCTGCTTGCCCATGAAGCCATGTTCGTCGCGAAGACGCTCGAAGATCCGCTTCGCCGTGTGCCGCTGCTTGCGGTGAACCGTGCGGTCCTCTTCCAGAATGCGGTCAATGATATCCGTAAAAGGACCCAGCTTCGGACGCTTCGGTGGATCACTCCGCCGGTAGCCCGGCGGCGCCGAAAACGCCAGCATCTTGGCGACCGACTTGCGGTCGATCCCGAACCGCCGGGCCGCTTCCCGTTGGCTCAACCCCTCATGACGACACGCCAGCCGCACACGCCGATAAAGATCCACTCCGTACATCCCCCGCCTTCCATCAGGTCAATCCTGACGAAGGCTATAGACGGTCCCATATTGGTCCGCCGCAGCCGGACAACCCGGCCGCTTCAGTGGGGGATTATTGCGCCGCCGTTCTCAGCCGCGTTCTGAAATTCGTCCGCTCTTCCCCCAGTAGCAGACATGCGCTCCGTGGACTTCCGCTAAC
>JAZGCX010000397.1:0-5530 GCA_036477175.1 Phycisphaeraceae bacterium | reverse complement strand
TCAATGACGATCGCGGCGGTTTCGTGGGCATGTTGTTGGAGCAGTGATTCAAGCTCGCTTAGGCAATGGTCGCACAGGGCGGCATTGAGCATTTCGTCTTCGCTGGGGAAAACCCCTCGCTTGCGCTCGGGGCTGGTGCCGAGACGGGCACGGCACTCGGCGAACGGGCGACAGGCGTCGGGGACGGGGGCCCAGTAGGTGGGAAACACCATGGACCGGAACGGGCGATGGAATAGTTCGCTGTAGCCGACGGACATCGAGCCGGTCGTATCGCCGTGGTAGGCCCCGGCCAAGCCAATGAACTTGTGCTTTTGGGGCCGGCCCTGGTGGTGCCAGTAGCCGACGGCCATTTTGAAAGCGACCTCAAGCGCCGTGGCGCCGGCGTCGGAATAGAACACTTTGTTGAGGCTTGAGGCTTGGGACTTGGGGCTTGGGGCGGACGATTCGGGACCGCCCGGTGCGATGGCGCAGAGTCGGGCGGCCAGTTCGATGCTCGGCGGTGACGCCAGGCCCAGCAACGTGGTGTGGGCGATCTTGTCGAGTTGATCGCGGACGGCCTGGTCGATCGCCGGGACCCGGTGGCCGTGCACGTTGCACCACAGGCTCGAGACCCCGTCGATGTATCGTCGTCCTTGGGTGTCAATGAGGTAGGGCCCTTGGCCGCGCTCGATGATCAGCGGGTCGGTCTGGCGCCACTGCCGCATCGGGGTGAACGGGTGCCACAGGTGCTGGAGGTCGAGCCGGGCCAGGGGCGGTGCGTCGGTGGTCGTGCTCGGGCCGGACATCGGTGCTGAAAGGATACCCGTATCGGCCGGTCGAAGGACTCGCTTCCCGCGGGCTGAGCGAACCTTTATACTGTCGCGCCTGCGCTTCGGTGGGACACACAAGACGATCCTGACACGGCAGGAGATCAGCGTCGATGCCCAGCTACAGCACTGCGGACATCCGCAACATCGCTCTGGTCGGCCACGCCGGGTCGGGCAAGACCAGCCTGACCGAGGCACTGCTGTTCAAGGGCGGGGCGATTCACCACCTGGGCCAGGTCGAAAAAGGCAACACCGTCAGTGACTTTATGGACGAGGAGAAGGACCACGGCCACAGCCTCAGCGCCGCCGTCGTCCACTGCGACTACCAAGCCAGGCACATCAACCTGATCGACACGCCCGGGTATCCCGACTTCGTTGGCCAGGCGCTGGCCGCCCTGCCGGCGGTCGAGACGGTGGTGGTGGTGATCAACGCCCAGGCCGGCATCGAGCCCAACACCCGCTGCATGATGGAGTGGGCCGAGCACCGCCGGTTGTGCCGCATGATCGTGATTAACAAGATCGATGCCGAGAACATCGACCTGGCCGCCCTGGTCGCGCAGATCACCGAGGCGTTCGGTTCAGGGTGTTTACCGCTTAACCTGCCGGCCGACGGTGGGGCGGCAGTGATCGACGTGTTCAGCAAGGGCGAGGGCGAAAGCGATTTCGGTTCCATCGAAGAAGCGCACACGGCGATCGTCGATCAGGTGGTCGAGGTGGATGAGAAGCTGATGGAAAAGTACCTCGAAGAGGGCGAGGTCAAACCGGAGCAGTTGCACGAGCCGTTTACCAAAGCGCTGCGTGAGGGTCACCTGGTGCCGATCTGCTTCACCAGCGCCAGAAGGCACGACAATCACGAGGCATCGGTGGGCGTGGCCGAACTGCTGGACGTGATCGCCAGGCTCGCGCCCAGCCCGCTGGAGGGCAACCCCCGGCCGTTCATCAAGGGCGACGGCGGAGCGGCCGAGGCGTTTCACGTCAGCCCCGACCCGGCCAAGCACTCGGTGGCCCACGTGTTCAGCGTCACGATCGACCCGTTCGTCGGCAAGCTGGGCATGTTCCGCATCCACCAGGGCACCATCACCAAGGACAGCCAGTTGTACATCGGCGATGCCCGCAAACCGTTCCGCGTCGGTCACCTGTTCACGCTTCAGGGCAAGGAGCACGTCGAGGTGGATGCGGGTATCCCCGGCGACCTGTGTGCGGTGGCGAAGGTCGAGGACATCCGCTTCGACGCCGTCCTACACGACGCGTCGGACGACGGCAGCGTTCACCTGCGGCCGCTGGGCTTGCCCGAGCCGATGTTCGGCCTGGCGATCGTCGCCAAGAGCCGCGGCGACGAGCAGAAGATCGGCGACGCCCTGCACAAGCTCGATGCCGAGGACCCCACCTTCAAGGTCACCCGCGACAACATCACCCACGAGACGGTGATCCACGGCCTGGGTGAGCTGCACCTGCGCATTGTGCTGCAGAAGCTCAAGAACCGTTACAAGGTGCAGGTGGAATCCAAGCCGCCCAAGATCGCCTACCGCGAAACCATCACCGCCAAGGCCGAGGGCCGTCACCGTCACAAGAAACAGACCGGCGGCGCGGGCCAGTTCGGCGAGGTGTTCCTGCGGGTCGAGCCGCTGGAGCGCAGCGGCGGGTTCGAGTTCGTCAATGATGTCTTCGGCGGCTCGATCCCCAGCCAGTTCATCCCCGCGATCGAAAAGGGCGTCCGCCAGGTCATGGCCCAAGGCGCCATCGCCGGCTATCCCCTGCAGGACGTCAAGGTCAGCGTGTACGACGGCAAGCATCATCCGGTGGACTCGAAGGAAGTTGCTTTCATCGCCGCCGCCCGCCGCGCGTTTCTGGATGCACTCAACAAGGCCAAGCCCGTGTTGCTTGAGCCGTGTGTCAACATCGAGGTGACCGTACCGAACGAACACATGGGCGACATCACCGGCGATCTGTCGGGCAAGCGCGGGCGGATCCAGGGCACCGACGTGCTCGCCGGGCAGATGGCGGTGGTGAAGGCACAGGTTCCCCTGGCCGAGGTCGCCAACTACCAGAATCAGCTCAAGTCGGTCACCGGCGGCCAGGGCTCCTACACCATGGCGTTTTCCCACTACGAGCCCGTGCCGCCCAACATCCAGCAACAGATCACCGCCCGGTACAAACCCAGGGAAGAGGAAGACTAAGCGCGTGTATGAGAACTGCGCTGCGACGTATTCGCCTCCGATAGCCCCGGCCGCGAGGCCGGGGTTTAAGATGCTTGGTGTACCCGAACCCTTGAATCTGACTTCTCAAACCGAGCGATTCTTGTGAACCGAATCGGTCCGCAGATTCCGCAGATTCACGCCGTTTCTTTGGTCGCGCCAAGCGCGTTTTATCGGCTTGGGTCTTGAATCCGCCCAATCTGCGCAATCTGCGGATGATCCAATGTTTACGGGGTCGATGGCAGCCGGGAACGCTCCGTTTGAGTAACCTACGTGCATGGCCGCAGACCCGACCCCACCTGCGCAACCGGGCGGCGTCGAAGTCGCGCCCGGCATCTTCGTGCCCCGCTCGGCGCTGCGGTTTGCCTATACCCGCAGCGGTGGGCCCGGCGGCCAGCATGTCAACAAGGTCGCCACACGCGTGCAGTGTCGCCTTGCACTGGCGGGGCTGGAATCGCAACTGGGCCCCGCCGCGATCCGCCGCCTGATCCGCCTCGCCGGCGCTGCCCGGGTGACCGAAGCCGGTGACCTGCTGCTGGTGGCTGACGAAAGCCGGTCTCAGCGGGCCAATCGCCGTGCGTGTCTCGAACGCTTGAGCGCGTTGATCGTCGAGGCGATGAAGCCGCCTCGCGCCCGGAAGAAAACCAGGCCCACCAAGGCCGCGCGACACCGCCGCATCGAGCAGAAGAAGCGCCGATCACAGGTCAAACGCGCTCGTCGCCGCCCCGATGTTGACGGTTGATAACGACGAGCATGAACATTTTTGCTCAAGAGGTAGAGGATCAGCAGCCGATAAAATTTTTGGTCAAACCCAACTTTGGGGTTGACTTACGATCACGCGCTAGGTTAAAGTTTTGACAAGCTCCGAGTCCGGTTTGAAAGGATCAAAGTCCATGGCAAAGAAAGCGCGACGAAAAAAGAGGAAAGCCACAAAGAAGGCCACCAAGAGGAAGGCCACCAAGAAACGGCGGAAAGGCCGCAAGAAGAAGGCCACCAAGAAGAAGGCCACCAAGAAGAAGGCCAAGAGACGACGCAAGGGCGCCAAGAAGAAGAAATAGTGTCGAGTTTGGATCGCCCTGGGCCGGCCAAGAGTCGGCAGGGGCCAGCAATGCCGCGGGACGCCGCTCCGAAACCTTGGCGGCCCGCGGGCCAAGTTCACCTTCGAAGCCGGTCCTGGAGCTTGAATTCAAAGAAGGCGTCCCCCATCGGGATGCCTTCTTTTTTATTGGGACTTGGCTGTGGCGACCTGAAACCGATCCGGGTACGCGGTGCCGCGTTTGGCCGCTCGTCTTAGCCGGCTGCCGCGTCGATGGCGCCCAGCAGCCGGTCCGCCGCCGCTTGGGCGAACCGCACCTGTGAAAACCGCGACCGGATCCGCGAAAACGCCTCGAGCTGCCGGGTGCGGGCCGACGGGTCCGACAGCAGCCGATCCACCTGTGACACCACCGGGTTAACCGCGCCGAAGTTCGGCATCAACTCAGGCACCACATGGCCCAAACCCTCGTCCTGGGTAATCAGGTTGGGCAGCGAAATCGCCCGCGCCCGGATCATCCAACGACCCACCAGGTGCCACACCAACCGGTTCACCTCGTACAGCACCACCATCGGCACGCCAATCGCCGCGGCCTGCAACGTCGCGGTCCCCGAAACCACCACCGCCGAATCCGACCACGACAGCACCGCATCCGTGTTGCCCACTTCGATCTGCACCACATCAAGCACGGACGGATCGACCCGACCAGTCAAGGCAACCACCTGTGCCGATATCCTTTCCGTGTGCGCCGCCACCACGGCTTGCAGACTCGGATGACGACGCCGTAGCGCCTTGATCGCACCGGCCATCGTTGGCCAGTTCGCCTTCACCTCCGCGTGCCGCGAGCCCGGCAGCATCGCCAGCTTGGGCCCGTCACCTTGTGGCAGTTGCGCCACTTGATCAGCCCAGGCGGCGGTGTCGGGCGGCGGGTCGTACAGCGGGTGTCCCACAAATGCCGCCGGCACCCCGCGTTGGTCGAACCATGGCGGCTCAAACGGGAGCAGGCACAACACCTGATCCGTTAGCCGCCGAAGCTTCCCAATCCGCCACGGCGCCCACGCCCACAACTGCGGTGCCACCAGGTGCACGATCCGCGCACGGGGCTGCTGACGCCTGATCAGCTTGCAGATCGACCAATTCGCCGCCGGGCTGTCCACCGCCACCAGCGCCGACAGCCGGTGATCCGATAGCCATGCCCGCAGACGACCCAGCCGCTTGTGATGCGACCAGCCCTGAGCGGCCGCACCGGCCAGCATCACCGCCCGATCCGTGCTCGACTCGATCAGCTCCGCGCCGGCGTCGCGCATCTTCGGCCCGCCCAGCGCCCAGATGGGAAGGTCCGGCCGACGACGACGCACCACCTCCACCACCCGGGCCGCCAACACGTCGCCGCTCGGCTCAAACGCGGTAAAGAGAATCCCGGGGGGCGATGCCGACATGCCCGGCTAGTGTAGAGACCGTGACGTGACCGGCCAAGGCGGTGCATACGTTGGACC
>JAZGCX010000396.1:0-2266 GCA_036477175.1 Phycisphaeraceae bacterium | reverse complement strand
AGATCGATTTAGGCATCTGCTAAACGACGAAGTCAAGTCGAAAGACGCTGCCTTGGGCCTGCCGTTGGGCGGTCGTTGGGGCGGGATCGTGATCCTGATCACGAGTCGCGTCAAAGATGACGCGCTCAATGGTGTTTCACGGTCCGTGACCGTGCGGTATGATGCCGCGAAATGGTGGAACCGCAACAAGAGTACGTCAACATCCACGGCCGCAAAGGCGGGCGCGGCGTTCGGCCGTGGTTGCTCATCCCGAAGGTGTTGTGTCTGGCGATCTTCGTCGGTGCGTATGTCGCGGCGACGGTGTTGTGGTTCTATTACCGGCTGGGCTATTCCGACGGCGCGGTCTGGCCGGTGCGGGCGGTATCGGTCGTATTTCGCATCGTCATCGTGCCCAGCCTGTTCGCCACGCTGTTCTTCGGGCTGTTGCTCCTCGCGCAGCATCCGAAGGCGTTCATCAAGCGACGCTGGCTACAGGCCAAGCTGGCGATCGTGATCGTCCTACCGATGATCCACTGGGTCGCGCGCCAGACGTTTCGGCGCATCAAGGCGGTGGTCCTCGAGGCCTCGTGGCAGGGCGCGACCGCCGAGATCGAGGCGGAGTGCGCGCGTTTCAGCGTCTGCCTGATCCTGGGACTCAGCGGAGCGGTGCTGCTGGTGTTCCTCGGCCGACTCAAGCCGCGGCTGGGCCAGCAACCCAAACCGCTACCGCAAACGCCTCAGTCCTCTTCCTGATCCGACGGCGGCGGGGTGAACGGCAGGGTGGTGTCGCGCGCTTGGCCTTCTCCGGGCTCGCTCGCTTCGTCGTCGTCATCGACGAGATCGATGCTGGCCTCGTCGTCAACTGTGTGTTCGGTCAGCGGCAGCGCGCTGCTCGCCGAAACGGTCACCGGCGGAGCCGGTTTGCGGAAGGCAGTGAAGACCAGCCACAACATCAGCACGCCGAACGGCACAAGAGGGAACAGGTTGAAGCCGAACTCGCCGTAACCATAACGCTGCGGGAGCCCCGTCAGTTCGCTCAAGTAGGGCATCAAATGAGTTGCGACGACCGGCTCGTCCTTGTTGGTGAGTGGATTGAGGTACCGCCCGCCGATGAAGACGGCCGCTGCCACCGCGGCGAGATTGACCAGACCCTGGCCGGCGACCAGCCCCGACGCCGCCAGGATGCCGGAATCCTCGCTTTGGACTGCGGCCCGGCGCCACTTCTCCACACCCCAGCGGATCAAAGCGCCGGCCATGATGGTCGCGGAGATCTCCAGCGGCAAATACAGACCCACCGCTACCGGCAGCACGGGCACTCCCAGCAACTCGATGACCAGTGCCGCAGCCATGCCCGAAATGATCAACGCCCAGGGCAGCGAGCCGCCCATCACGCCCTCGACCAACAGCTTCATGATGTTGGCCTGCGGCGCCAGGATGGGGTTCGGCGTCTCGGGCGTCTTCTCGAAACCGTAGGTGCCCTGAACCGCCTGGATGACCAGGGCGATGACGATGGTGATGGTCAGGACGCCGATGAGTTCGCCGACCTGCTGCTTCCAGGGCGTGGCCCGCACGAGATAGCCGGTCTTGAGATCCTGCGAGCAATCGCCGGCGATGCAGATGGCCACGCAGACCAGCGCGCCGACGGAGATGCACGCAAATCGCGCGTCATCGCCGGTCATCTGCAATCCATAGGTAAAGAACAGCGCCGTGCCCAGCAGCGTGGCGATGGTCATTCCCGAAGCCGGGTTGGACGAATTGCCGACCAGGCCCGCCAGCCGCGACGACACCGTCACGAAAAAGAACGCGAACACCAGCACGGCGATGGCGCCGGCCGCGCCGACACGAACCTCCTCAAAGTGGAACATCGCATAGCCCAGACCCGCCAGCAGCAGCGCCAACAGCGGCAGAGGCAAGTCGCGGTCGGTTCGATCGGCGTTGCGGCCCGATCGGGACAGGACGCCGGAGCCGACGCTCCACAGCGACGACGCGATGATCGGCGTGCTCTTGATCAGCGACACCAGCCCGCCGAAGATCACGGCACCGGCGCCGATATAACGCAGGTACGAACTCCAGATTTCATCCGGGCTCATGGCGCCGATGAGCTTGTCGGTGGCGGGGAAGATCGGCTCGCTGGCCTGGGCGCCGAAGAAACCGATCGCCGGAATGATCACGAACCAGCCCAGCACAGCCCCGCTGAGCATATAGCCCGCAATCCGCACGCCCAGGATGTACCCGACGCCCAGCAGCGCGGGCGAGGCATCCAGCGAGGCGGCGGAACTCAGCCTGG
>JAZGCX010000395.1:0-2090 GCA_036477175.1 Phycisphaeraceae bacterium | reverse complement strand
GCAGGTTCTCGTTTTTCGACCCCAGTGCATAGACGA
Organism: Phycisphaeraceae bacterium; assembly: GCA_036477175.1. Classification (GTDB taxonomy): domain Bacteria; phylum Planctomycetota; class Phycisphaerae; order Phycisphaerales; family Phycisphaeraceae; genus JAZGCX01. The sequence goes on along the minus strand of JAZGCX010000395.1, from coordinate 2,054 downwards.
CCCAGGAACCCCAGGCTGGTCGCCCGGCGATCAGCTTACCGGTGTGGATCAAGCGCAGCGCCGCTTCATGATCCACCGAAAACGTTTTCATCGAGCGGATGAGCGTTAGCTCGTCAACGATGCGGCCGGTGTGGGGCAATATCTCAGCAAGCTCGATTCCCGACTCCCCATGCGGCGCGAACTTGAAAGGCGACGCCAGCAGGTTGCCCTGCTGCGTGTGGAAATGGGCCTCGAGTTTATCGGGATGAGGCTTGCCGTGCATACGCGCGAGTTCGGGCTTCGGATCGAACAGATCCATCTGGCTCGGCCCGCCGTGCTGGAAAAGGCAGATCACCGCCTTCGCCTTACCACCGGGACCGGTCGCGGCGAGCCTGGCCTGCTGCGCGGCGGCGGTTTGACTGCCGGACTGGGCCACCTGGCCACTGGCGAAGCCCATTTGTCTCTACACAAGTCTGCTAGCGTTTGGGGGTGGTCGGCGATGCGGCAGGGCGACGTCGGCAAGGGCGCGGATGTCGTCCAGCGAGTAGTGTTCCCAGGCGTCGAGCATCGCCAGCAGCACCCACATGCCGGCCAACAGTGCGGGCATGGTGAAGGGCGTCTTGTGCTTCATTTGGCGACCGCTCAACCGTACCAGAAACCGACGCGCCTCTTCGGCCTGGGGATGCTCGCTCCGCGCCAGTCGCCAGACGGTAACGCAGGCCATGCTGGCGACCAACAAACGTCGCGCGATCGCTGCCGCCGTTTCTTGCTGCCACATCTCGACGTTCATGCCCGCCGATTTGAGCAGCTTGAAATACGTCTCGATCAACCACCGCCAGTGGTACCACAAGGCGATCGTGGCTGCGTCGACCTCGGCCGGCACATTGGTCAACAGATACCACACCGCCAACACACCGCCGTCGTCGTCACGCACTTCGGCGATCACAAGCCGCAGCGGCAACGGCGGCCCGACGATGCGCTGGCGGTCGCCGGAGTTCGGCCGATTGCGATAACCGGGCCGCGTGAGGGTGACCGGGACTTCTACGATCCATTGATGAGCGCGTTGTCCATGGATCGTGACCTCGCGCACCCGGCGAAACGTGTCCTGCTGTCGCAATTGTTCACGCAGGGCCGAGAATTTCTGCTCTTTCCCGGCAAATTCGGCTAACCGGTCGTCGGCTCGTACCACATACAGCCGCCCGCTGCGCGTGCTCCACTGGCGATAGTGAGCGACCGAATCGGCCTCGGCGTCGATGATGTGCACCAGCGGTCGCGGCAACTTGAGCCCTTCGACAAACGTCATCGTCGGGTCCAGTTCGTCCAGCGGCGAGAGGGGCTGACGCACGTACGGTGTTCGCGAGCAATACACTCCCTCCGCCGCTCGCAAGCTCTGTACGACGGGAGCCAGAGGCGAACCATCGCGATCGCTCACCAGCAGCGCCGATTGCAGCTCGTAACCTTCGGGAACGCGCCGGCTGCTCAGAGCAACCCGGTCGTGCTTCTTGGTGTGATCGCGATACATCAGTTGCGACCAGTCATGCACGACCAGCAGATACTCCACGCAGCACTCCGCCGCTTCGCTGCGACCGGCGTCGATCAACTGCTGAGCCAGCACGCCCAAGGTGACACGCTTGTTGTTCAGAAAACGATAGGCGGCCTGCGTCGTGGCAAACGCCTGACTAGCGCTGCACACCGCATGAATACCGCTGGCGGTCGCCTGCGTCGCTTGGAGGTGCGACTCGATCAACTGCTCGTACCTCCGCTGCAGACGCGGCTCCAAAGGGGGAGGAGTGACATACACCCATTATTCTGCCAGCGTCCAGACCCGGCCACCCTGCTAGCAAAACCCTGCTAGCAAAGATATGTAGAGACCAATGGGCTCCGCCAGTGCGTTCGCCGCGCCTTCGGGTGCCGCCACCGTCTCGCCAAAGTTGTTGGCCCAGGTCGTGAAGTCGCCCGCATTAACCACGCCGTCACCGTTGTAGTCACCGTCGGTGAACTGAGGACTTGCAGCGCCGAATCCGTTGGCCCAGATCGTGTAGTCGCCCGCTTCCACAAGGCCGTTGAGATTGCCG
>JAZGCX010000394.1:0-6951 GCA_036477175.1 Phycisphaeraceae bacterium | reverse complement strand
TCCAGCCAAGCTCGACCTTGGCCGGTGTGCATCCCACGATCTATCTGCGCCACTGAGCCCGCCGCTCGACCTGTTGGGCACAGGCAAATCGCGCCGTGTCGAGGTCCTCCCCAGTTTCGTGCTCGTTCGCCGGCACCTAAATCAACTATTCCGCGACGTATCCGCCATGCCCGTCGCCTTCGAACCCCATGCTCAGCGGGTTGTCCCATCACGCTTGCCCCACCCCCGGCGTGGGTGAGTATCGTGCCCATCGACCGGCGACCTGTCCCGGCGGGCGCTTTGACTAGTAGCACGAGTTACGTATCATGCGGGCTCCCCCGCGTCGATTGGGACCGCCGGGGATGTGAGGTGACTCGTGGACTGGCTCTACCAACTTGCGCCTTGCTGACGCCGTCAACGGCTCATCGTGAAGGGGACCGACTGTGGCAACAGTGGGTACGCATTACATCCTCGAGTTGTATGATTGCCCATCGGACCTGCTCAATGATGCAGCCTTTGTCCAACAGGCGGTGCATCATGCTTCCCGGCACGGCCTGTCCACGCTCCTGAACCAGGTTTCCCACAAGTTTGAGCCATACGGTGTTACCGTCGTGGGGCTGCTGGCCGAGTCGCACCTGTCGGTGCACACTTGGCCCGAGCACAACTACGCCGCGGCGGACATCTTTACCTGTGGCCCGACGGCTGACCCCGATCGGGCGTGCCAGTGCCTCGTGCGACAGTTCCGGGCCCGACGCCATTCGCTGACCCGGATCGCGCGCGGCTCGGAGTTGCCGGCCAACCGCCACACCGCCGAGGTCGGGCTCACCGTCGGCTAATCACCAAACATCTTCATCGCCGTCGAAGGCCAACGGAGACCGAACATGCCCGGATCGGAACTGCGCGCCGACCTGTGGATCAACGAATACATCAGCCCCTGGGACGTTTACAGCCACGGCGTCACCAACATCCTCGCCCACGCCAGGACCGACTACCAGCAAATGACCATCGTCGAGACCGGCGCCTACGGCAAGGCGCTGGTCCTCGACGGCAAGTGGCAATCCAGCACCGCCGACGAGTTCCTCTACCACGAACCGCTGGTGCACCCGGCGTGTGTGTGCCATGGCTCGCCAAGGAAGGTGCTCGTGCTCGGCGGCGGCGAAGGCGCTACCGTCCGCGAAGTGCTGCGGTGGAAAACCGTCGAACGCGTCGTCATGGTGGATATCGACGGCCAGGTCGTCGAAGCCTGCAAGAAACACCTGCCCGAAATGCACCAGGGCGCTTTCGACGACCCCCGCACCGAACTGGTCATCGGCGACGCACTGGACTACCTCGACGACACCAACGAGAAGTGGGACGTTGTGATCTCTGACCTGTCCGACCCCATCGAACAAGGCCCGTCATTCAAGCTGTTTACCAGGGAGTACTTCGAACGGGTCAAGCGCGTGATGGCGCATCACGGCGTTTTCGTCGTGCAGGCCGGTCCCGTCGGCCCCATTGAGATGGCCATGCACGTTCGCCTGGTCCACACCGTTGGCGCTGTGTTTACCAATGTCGTGTCATATGCCTCGCATGTACCGACCTACGCCTCGCCGTGGGGCTATGCCATGGGCTCGGACCGACCGATAGATACGCGCCCCGACCCCGACGCGATCGACAGCCTCCTTGCCGACAAGACCACCGGCCCCCTGCGGATGTTCGACGGACGCACCCTGCTTGGTCTGCTCCAGCCGCCCAGGCACATCCGCGACGCCATCGACGCCGAAACCGAGGTCTACACCGAAAATTGTCCGCCGAAGTTCTTCGGCAAGGGCCAGCTCGGCCGCTAAGGCGCCAGCTAAGTCTCACAACTCGTTTTTGGTTCTTGCGTTATCCACGCAACCGGGCGATGGGGTGCGGAAATAATTACCCCTTGACGCGTCTATAGTTGAGTAGGCCGCACGATCGCTCATATGGTTGGAGGCCAAAGCATCGGCTCCAACGCAGGAGGTGCACCATGACACGCGCACGACGACTTGGCACGATTTTGTCGAGCATCGCAGTAGTGGGCATTGCAGTCGCAGTGGCGGTGGTGACCACACCGGCATATGCAGAAGACGGGCATCGCGGTGGCCACCGCGGCAGTCGTGCCAGCCACCGCGGCGGCTATCAAGGCAGTCGCCACGGTTCTAATCTGTCCATTGGTTTGGGCGGCCACCATGGCAGTCACAGTGGCTTGCATCTGTCGATTGGTTTGGGCGGGCGCCACGGATACAGCGGGCACTCCAGCTACCGGTACTACCCCAGCTACTCCTACAGGCATCGTTACGGGTACCATGCGCCATACTACCGGTACCCGATTTACAGCCGTTACCATTACGTGTCGCCCGCTTACCGGTCCTACTCCAGCACCCGTTACGTCATCGTGGACGATGATCCGGGCCGATATGAGGCTCGGGTGATCTACGGCTCACAGCAGCCTTATCCCAGGACCACGGATGGTCGCGTTGCCGATCCCTATGCCGGCACCGGCTCGACGGAGCAGGGTATGCATGCGGTGGACAGTCCCGGCTGGGGATTGTTGGCTGCGGACCGACCGGCCGACGCGCTGTCGGTGTTTGCCAACGAGGCCCAACGCAATCCCACCAGGGGCATGCCGAAGCTGGGTTATGCACTGGCGGCGGCCCAGTTGGGTGATTTGGACAAAGGCGTGTGGGCCATGCGGCGGGCACTGCGATACGATCCCGACGCGCTGCACTATTTCACCGCTGGCCAACAGCTTCGGCCGAAGATCCATCACCTGATCGGGCGGTACGAAAACAGGCTCGAATCCGCCAGTTACAATCCGGACGCGGCATTTATGCTCGCGGCCCTGCATTATCTGGTCCGAGACACCGACGCCGCCCGCGCGGCGATCAATCTGGCCATCCGGCAGGCAGACCGATCCTCAAGTGCTGCGAACCTGAAACGCCTGATCGACGCCGAATATCCTGCCGACGCCCCGCAATGACAGACAGCATGGCAAGACGGGCCCGCCCACCCGACGATTCGCACATGCGCACGATGCGCTGTGATGTTTAGCCCCGGCGGTTAAGCCGGGCACGACGCCGCGTGGTCGCGGCGGCTAAACGATGAACTATTGACCGGACACGGTGACGACGATGGTTCGCCGCCGCGGTTTGACGTCGCACTCCAGGTGAAAGACCTGTTGCCACGTTCCCAGCACAAGCTGCCCGTCACGGACCGGCACCGTTAACGACGGCCCAAGCATCGTGGCTTGCAGGTGCGAATGACCGTTGCCGTCGTGCCAGGTCTGTTCGTGCCCGTAATCGCGGCTGGGCGGCATCAGCTTGTCCAAAATGTCCGGCAGGTCCCCTTGCAGCCCCGGCTCAAACTCGATCGTCCCCACCGCCGCGGTGCTGCCCACGTTAAACACGTGTGCGGTGCCGACCGTGACGCCCGACTCCTGGATGATCCGACCCACCTGGTCCGTGATGTCGTGCATGTGCCGCTGTCCGGTCGTCTCGAGTGAAATCTGTTGCTGGAAGATCATGAGGTAGTGTCCATCACTGTGGATTATGTTCACCGACACATCGGGGTCGGCTCTTCTTTTCTCGGGCGGGGGTAATTCTGGCGGATAGAGGATGCCACGGCTTGCCCGCACACACAACCGAGGCGGCCAATAGTCGGGTACGCGCCGAGCCATAATGCGAATCCCGGCTAGAAACAGCGCATCGGTGCGACTTGAGCCCCGCATGTGAATGCGGGGCCGGCACCGGGTGACCACCCGGTGCTCCATCTTGCCACATGCAACCTTAATGTGGGATCCGTATAGATCCCAGCAAGAATTTTTTGACGTGGGGGGGCTTGACACGCCGATATTTGTATATACAATAATCTCGCGATGACCCACCGGACCCGAAAAGCTGATCCAACCGCGGCACTGGCTACGCAGGTGGCCACCCAGTGCACCGCGGTGCGGCTGCGGCTGATTAATCGCGTGGTGACCAGCATTTACGACCGCGCGCTGCGGCCGGTGGGCTTGACCATTTGCCAACTGGGCATCCTAGTCGTCCTGCTGCGGCGGGGTCGGGCCCGGCCGGGGGAGGTGTGCGATCTGTTGCAGATGGATGCGTCAACGTTGAGCCGCAACATCGAACGGATGAACGCCGCCGGCTGGGTTCGCCCGGTGCCGGCCGATGATGGCCGCAGCCACTGGTTGACCCCCACGGCCAAGGGCCGGCGGCTGTTCACCAGGGCCCTGCCGCACTGGAACCGGGCGCAGCGGCAAACCGTTTCGCTGCTCGGTGACACCGGCGTCGAGGCGATTTCCGCGGTGGCTGAGGGCATCTGGTCCGGTGGCGACGGCGACGGCTGAGCGGAGAAAAATTTTTGGGCCAAATGTTGTATATGCAACTATCCCTTTCACCCCTTGCCTTGCAAAGGAGCTGATCATGACAGAGAACCAGACACAACCCGCTCGGGAAACGGCAGCCGGCGTTTGTCAACGGGGACACGGCAGCAGGTGCGGGCCGGCGCGGTGCGGCCGCCCCACGCGCTGGGCGGTGTATGGGCTGGTGGCGGTGTTCGCCGCTGGGGCCGGATGGCTGCTGATCGGTGGCGCCAGCCCATCGCATGCCACGACGCCGGCGCCGACCCCCGCCGCTGGCGACACAGGCGTGCAGGCCGTCTGGCCCGGGGCGCCGCAAGGGTTTATCCCGCCGCCGTTGCATCCACAGGATGTACAACTGGAGACACGGCAGCTCGGCGACGGTGTCTATGCACTGCTCTCCAATACCGCTGGCGTGGACAACAACGGTTTCGTCGTCGGTGAGCGTGGCGTGCTGGTGATCGACGCGCACATCAGCGGCGCGATGGCGCGGCAGATCATCGATGCCGTGGCACGTGTCACCGATAAGCCCATTCTGTATCTGGTCAACACCAACTACCACGGTGATCACACGTTCGGCAATTACGCGTTCCCGTCGAGCACCACGATCATTGCGCACCCCCAGACGTTGCAGCGGATGAAGCGCTTTGAGCACGAGAAGCAGTTCATGCTGCCGACGGTCAACGGCGATCGGTCGGTTTATAGTGACGTGGAGCTGCGGCTGCCGGACGTGGTATTTGACGACTACATGCGGATCGACCTGGGCGGGCGGGTGGTCGAGCTGTATCACTTCGGCGCGGGCAACACGCCCGGCGACGTCGTTGTGTATCAACCCGATGCAAAGGTGGCGTGGACGGGGAACCTGATCGTTGGTGCCGGGACCATCCCGCCGATGTTCGAGTACGGGGCCGCGACGCACCTGGCGACGGTTAGCCGGCTGCGTGCGGCGCTGGACATCAAGACGATTGTGCCGGGCCATGGTGCGATGACCGATGCGTCAATCCTTACCCGATACGTTGCGTACTCCAGCGACCTGATTGGCACGGTACGTGGCGCGATCCGCGAAGGCAGGACGATCGACGACGTGTTGGCGGCGCACCCGCTGGATGAGCGCTACCTGCCGCCGGCGGATTCGCAGATGGCGCCGCTGATCGATTTCCTCAAAGGTCTACACAGGATGAACCTGGTGCAGACGTTTGGAGAGGAGTCGGCGAGTCGGTAGTGCGGAAGCGGTGACAACCCAGTATCGTTTTCCAGAGAACGGTTGCGCATCAATGCACGCAAGGAGAGCATCATGTCAAAGAACACACAAACCGTGTTGATCACCGGGGCGTCCAGCGGTATCGGGTTGGGTGTTGCCCAGGCGTTCATCGATCAGGGTGCGAACGTCGTACTGAACGCCCGCAACGAAGCCAAGCTGACCGGTGCCGCTGAGAAGATCGGTTACGCCGACCGCGTTGCCGTGGTGCCCGGGGATATTGGCCGTATCGCTACCGGTCAGAAAATGGTGGACGTAGCGGTTGAGCGGTTCGGACGCGTTGACGTTCTGGTCAACAATGCGGGCCACTTTTTCCCCAAGCCCTTCGCCGACTATACCGAACAGGACCTCGACGGTTTCCTGACCACCCACCTTAAAGGGATGTACTTTGCCTCCCAGGCCGCGGCGAAGCAGATGCGCAAACAAGGCGGTGGTGCGATCATCAATATCACCACGGTATTGGCGATCCGCGGGACGGCGGCGATCCCCTCCACCGCGCCTGTCGCCGCCAAGGGCGGCATGAATGCGATCACCACGAATCTGGCGATTGAGCTGGCGCCGGACAACATCCGTGTCAATGCCGTGGCGCCGGGGATTATCAAGACGCCGATCCATGGCAGGACGGACGAACAGTTCGACGAGCTGAATGGCATGCAGCCGCTGGGCCGTGTCGGTGAAGTGAAGGACATCGTGGACGCGGTGCAGTACCTGGCGGATGCCAACTTCGTCACGGGCGTCATTCTGCCGGTTGATGGCGGCGTTGCCGCGGGAAATGTTTAGCCGCCCGTGCCGTGAATCGTGGGCATGAATGGCGTTCTGCGAAACTGGGCACCAGGTGTTCACGCGGTGCCGGCCCCACATGACCATGCGGCGCTCAAGTCGCCGCAACACGCGGTGATTAACTCGGACCCGTATGACATGAGCAAAGGAGCAAACCATGCGTGCGTTCATCACGTTCCACAAGGGCCTGTTGAAATCGCCCATTCGCGTGCGGCTGTGGCTCATGCTGCTGGTGGTGTTCAACCTGGTCGTGCCGCTGTTTTTTCTGGACCGCCTCGAGGCTCAGGTCGTCCTGGCCGCACTGCTGGCGAGCATGCTGCTGATGACGGTTCTGACCGGCCTCACCGGGTTCACTCGCCTCCTGGGCCTCGGCCACATTCTTTGGGTCCCGATGCTCTGGTTCCTCTGGGGCCGGCTCGGTCAGATCCCGGCCGACGACGCTTTCGGGCTATGGCTCCGTGTGCTGATGATCCTGAACGCGATTTCACTGGTGGTCGATGGTGTCGATGTCATCCGCTACATCGCCGGCGACCGGAAGGCAACGGTCGAGGGGCTGTCGTGAAACCAC
>JAZGCX010000393.1:0-4186 GCA_036477175.1 Phycisphaeraceae bacterium | reverse complement strand
CAGGCGTTGGCTGTCGAATTGGTCGAAGCATTTGCCTCGGCAACGTTCAGCGGCGCCGAGCGGCACGCGCGGCGACTGGAGAAAGTCAAGGCCATCGAGGCGTCCGGCTGACCTGGCACCATATAGTTCTAGTAGTGACATGAGAGCCGACCCCCAAGCGATCGCCGCCCTGTGTCCCGGCCTGGACGATCGGATCGTCCGGGAGCACGTACAGCGCCTGGACGACGACTACCTGGCTCGGTTCGATCCGCCGCTCATCGCCGAACATCTGTTGAGCCTGTCGCGGCTGTCGTCGGACCGCCCCGTGGACGTGCTGCTGACCAACGAAGGCGACCGCCGCGCCAGTTGTGCAGTGCTGGCGTTCGATCATCCGTTCGAGTTTTCGCTGATCACCGGCGTGCTGGCGAGCGTCGGGTTGCGGATCAACAGCGGAGACGTGTTCACGCTTCGGCCTGCCGCAGGCAACGCGGCGGCACCCGGCCGCGGCGGCCGGCCCCAGCGACGCCCCCGCCACCGGCCCACGCTCCGCGCCCCCGCACGAGACCCGATCAAGCGGGCCGTCATCGTCGACTACTTTTCCTGCCAATTTGACCAACGCGATGACTTTGACGCCTTGGCCGACAAGCTGCGGTGCCGGATGACCGAAGTGATCGGCTTGCTCGACCGAGCCGACCAAGCATCAGTCAACAAGGCCAAACGCCGCGTCAACGAAATGGTCACCGAACGGCTGTCCACCCTTAAAGTGCAACACGGCACGGCGCTGGCTCCGGTCAAACTGGACATCGATCAGATCAACACGTCCCGCACGCGGCTGAAAATCGTCGCCCAGGACACGCCCGCGTTCCTGTATTCGTTGAGCACGGCCCTGTCCTTGCACGGGCTGTCGATCGAGCGGGTGAGGATCCGCGGCAGCGGCGACCACGTCGAAGACGAAATCCACGTCGTGGACTCATCCGGCCAACCGATCCGGGACAAACAGGTGCTTGAACGGGTCAAGCTGTCGGTGCTGTTGACCAAGCAGTTCACCTATTTTCTGGATCAGGCCCCCGACCCGTTCGCGGCCCTGACCCGCTTCGAGCAGTTGACCGAAGACATCACGCAACTGCCGCAGCGAAGCCAGTGGGTCGACCTGTTGAGCGACCCGCGTGCGATGCAGGGCCTGGCCAAACTCCTGGGCACCAGTGACTACCTGTGGGAGGACTTCATCCGACAGCAGAGCGACTCGTTGCTGCCGATCTTCCGCCCGCACCTGGAGGGTAAGCGCTTGTCCCAGCCGCCCGAGACGCTGCCCCTGCGGCTCGAACAAGCGTTGAACGGTGCCGCCGACCTCGCCGAACGGCGCACCCGGCTCAACAAGTTCAAGGACCGCGAGATCTTTCTGATCGACCTGGACCACGTCCTCACGCCCGGCTCCAACTTCCGCGAACTGGCCGAACGACTCACATTCCTCGCCGAGAACCTCGTCACCACCGCCAGCAGCCTGGTGTACCAGGACATGGTGCGGTCGTACGGTGAGCCGAAAACCGAACGCGGTGAACCGTGCGCGCACGCGGTGTTCGGCCTGGGCAAACTCGGCGGCGTGGCCCTGGGCTATGCCTCCGACATTGAGCTGCTGTTCCTCTACACCGCCAACGGCACGACGACCGGCGGCAAACGTGAGCCGATCAGCAACGCCGAGTTCTTCGAGCAGCACGCACGGGAAACCGCCCGCTTCATCGAGACCAAACGCGAAGGCATCTTTCAGGTGGACCTGAGGCTTCGACCTTATGGCAACGACGGACCGCTGGCCAGCAGCCTCGAACAGTTCCAACAATACTACTGCCCCGGCGGTCGTGCCCACCCCTTTGAGAAACTGGCGCTCGTCCGCCTGCGGTGGATTGCCGGCGATCCGAAGCTCGGCTTCGAAGTCGAACGGCTGCGGGCCCGCTTCGTCTACGACAACCCGCAGCTCGACATGGACGCGCTGTGGGACAGTTGGACGAAACACCGCGAACAGAAGTCGCGCCCCGGAAAGCTCAACGCCAAACACAGCCCCGGCGCCCTGGTGGACCTCGAAGGCACGGTGCAGTTGCTCCAGGTTATGTACGCCCAACAGGCACCCCAACTCCGCACGCCACGGCTCTCCGGCGCCATGGAGGGCCTGCGCCGCGCCGGCGTCCTGTCACCGCACCAGTTCGCCGACCTGTACGGGGCCTACCAGTTCCTCCGCCGACTGATCAACAGCCTCCGCATGCTCCGCGGCAACGCCCAGGACCTGTTTCTGCCGCCGACCGACTCTGACGAGTTTGTCCACCTGGCACGACGCATGCACTACGTGCACGAGGCCGGCACCGGCCCCGCCCAACAGCTCTTTGATGAGTTCCAAACCCGCACCGCCGCCGTGCGAAAGTTCGTCGAACAACACTTCGGCCGCCCATGCCCGGGCACAAAATGACGCAACGGCTCCATCGGCCAAAAGTCTTTTCCCAATTCCTTCATCAGCCGCGAGAAAGCAGTACCCTACCCGGCTGGCGAGCCCTCTGGCGCGGTTGGCACGACATCCGCCAAGTGGTCCGCGGCGATGAATTGATGCAAAACACCCTTGCCCGATAAAGTTGTGGGTAAGGGTGAAGAACGCAGCGGCGATGCAATCTTCAGGCGTCCCGGAGAACTGGGGATGAAGGATTCGAACCTTCACTAACTGGTCCAGAGCCAGTCGTGCTACCGTTACACCAATCCCCAAATTGGGCGCTGTTCGGGCGCCAACGATGCTACGTTGAGCGGTTCCGAGCGTCAATCCTTCTGATCGGCCAAAATGCGATCCCCGCTTCAGCCGGCGGCATGGAGTTGTCGGATAACGGCCGCGCGGTCGTCGGCACCGAACAGGGCCGAGGCGGTCACGAGCACGTCCACGCCGGCGGCGACGGCGGCCGGAGCATTGTCCGCGTTGAGACCGCCGTCCATCTCCAACCGTGTGTTGGGGCCGATCCGCTGCTTGATCCACCGGGCCTTGTCCAGCACGTCAGACATGAACGCCTGGCCGGACCATCCCGGGGTGACGCTCATCACCAGCACCAGGTCCAGCTTACCCAGCCACGGCTCAAGCGCTTCGGCGGGCGTCGGCGGGTTGATCACGAGCCCGGCATACATCCCCGCCGCGCGGACCCGCTCGATCAACGCATCGGCGTCCTCGCCGCCGGCCGAGGCGTCGCGCATCGGCTGGCTGACCTCGGCGTGGAACGAAAACAGGTTCGCCCCGGCCTCGGCGAACATGTCCACATAGTCGCTCGGACGCTCGACCATCAGGTGTACGTCGAGGAACACGTCCGGCAGGTGCCGACGGACCCCGCGGATCATATCCACGCCCATGGTCAGGTTCGGCGCAAAGTGCCCGTCCATCACGTCCAGGTGCAACAGGTCGGCGCCCTTGTCCAGCACGTCGCGGCAGTCGGCGGTCATCTTGCCGAAGTCGGCCGACAAAATCGACGCGGCAACGAGCGGCTGAGGCGGCGGTTGGGTGATGTCGAGCATAGGGTCATGATAGCGAAAGGATTACGGGCCCGCGGGCTTCCGCCCGCGGCTGTTCCTGCGCATCATTAAACAAAATAGCCGCGATCGGAAGGTCGCGGGGATTCGGTTTTGATCATCATCAAAACTGAAGGCGGATGCCGGCTCGAAGGTAGGGTTCATCGCTGACCTTGCGCACCGTGCTCAGGTCACGCGCGTCGAACCCGCGTTCAAACTCCTGGTCAAATGCAAAACCGCAGGCGAGGATCAGCTCGGCATAGGGACACGGCTCCCACCGCACGCCTCCTTCCAAACGCCGTTGTGAGAAGAACAGCCGGCGGTTGTCCACGTCCCCGTCGAGGTGGAACCCCTCGAACCGATTCACGAACGCGCCGAACACGTGCCACCCGTCGATGAACGCGTAATCGATCGTGGCATTGACGGTAAACGGCACCGCGTAGCGCAGGTCGATGGTCCACCCCTCCGCCGGCACCCAGGTTAATGAGCTAAAGGGCAGGCCGACGGTGTATCGGAGCGTGTCATCGATCTTCCGGTTGTACGCGACCGCCGGCAGCGGGATATCGGGGAAGATGCTGCGGTTGCCGTTGTAGTCGAGGATGATCTGGAGGCTGGAGTTGTCGTTGATCTCCAATGAGAAGATCAGGTCAACGATGCCGTAGAACGCCTCGCTATCCGCGTA
>JAZGCX010000392.1:0-3384 GCA_036477175.1 Phycisphaeraceae bacterium | reverse complement strand
CGGTGTGCCGAGAAGATCGGCGAGAACGTCCCGTACTACCAGTACATCCCGTACACCGATCGGATGGACTACCTGGCGGGGATGAACGAGAACTGGGCGTTTTGCCGGGCGACCGAGCAACTGGCGGACATCGCTCTGCCGCGCCGCGCCGAGTTCATCCGGATCATCATCTGCGAGCTGAACCGGATCGCGTCGCACCTGGTCAGCTTCGGCACGTACGGGATGGACATCGGTGCGTTCACGCCGTTCCTCTATGCCTTCCGTGAGCGCGAGTACATCCTCGATCTGTTCGAGATGGTCTGCGGGGCGCGGCTGACGTACAGCTACTTCACCATCGGCGGCTCGACGCACGACCTGCCCGACGGCTACCTCGAAAAGGTCAGTGAGTTCCTCGCCTATTTCGAGCCGAAGGTTAAAGAGTACAACGACCTGCTCAGCTACAACCACATCTTCATCAAGCGGACGGCCAACGTCGGGGTGGTCAGCGAAGACCTGGCCAACGCTTTTGCGCTGACCGGGCCGATGATCCGCGGCAGCGGCATCGCCTATGACCTGCGCCGCGACAACCCGTACAGCCTGTACCCGGAACTGGATTTCGACGTGTGCGTGGGCACGGGCCGGATGGGCACAACGGGCGACTGCTGGGACCGGTACATGGTGCGGATGAACGAGATGATCGAGTCGTGCAGGATCATCCGCCAGTGCATCGGGATGATCCCGCCGCCGGGCGACGGCGACGGGGGCTACCGGGTGAAACTGCCGCGGAACTTCAAGCCCGAACCCGGCGAGGTGTACGTGGAAACGGAGAACCCGCGCGGCATTCTGGGCTTCTACCTTGAATCGCAGGGCGGCCCGATCCCTTATCGTGTCAAGGCCCGGGCCGCGACGTTCTGCAACCTGTCGGTGCTCAACGCGGTCGCCCGGAACTGCCTGCTGGCCGACGTGCCGGCGATTGTCGGCTCGATCGACGTCGTGATGGGGCAGGTCGATCGCTAACGAGCAATTGGGGCAGGGCGTAGCGCTGCTCAGCCGGGAAGCGGGCGAAGGGTTTTCTATAGCGCACGATCGTATCACCTGCCTCGCAGGCGGCCACCGCGCGAGCACGGTCAAAGTTTAGGGTGTGAGGACAGATGTCCGATTTATAGATGTCCGATGGGGAGTGGGTAGAAGGACGCGCCGGGCCCCTGTGAGGCGTACTCTGTGGGTTATTGTGGCAGCCGGGACAGCGCCCGATAACCATCCGAAGCGACGTTCGGCGTCGAACCGTGTCTCGGGTCGGGGACGGTCCAGGGCAAGGCGATGATAGACCCTCAACTCGTGCTGCCGACGATCGTGTTTGTGCCGTTCGCCGCGGCAGTGGTGGCGCTGCTTGTCGGCCGCCTGACCGGGCGACGGACCGGGGTCTTGATGGTCTTGTCGGCGGTGCTGTCGTTCGGCCTGGCGGCGTGGCTGTTTGCAACGGGCACGGCGCACGAGGGCGAAGCGGTTGCCTTTCATGTTCACTGGGTCCCGGAGCTTGGGATCAACCTTCGTCTGCTCGGCGATCAGTTCGGCCTGTTCTTCGCGATGCTGATCTCAGGCATCGGCGCGCTGGTGGGCATCTATTCGCTGGCGTACATCCCGGACCTGGCCCCGAATCGCCTCGGCCAGTATTACGCCGCCCTGATCGCCTTCATGGGGTCGATGCTGGGCGTGGCGCTTGCCGACGACCTGTTTCTGCTGTTCGTGTTCTGGGAGATCACCAGCATCACGTCGTTCATCCTGATCGGGTTCTGGTATGAACGGGACGACGCGCGCAAGGGCGCGATGACGGCGCTTCAGGTGACGGCCTTGGGCGGGTTGGCGATGATGGCCGGGTTCGTCCTGCTCGGTGTTGTCACCGGCACCTACACGATCAGTGAACTGGCCAGTGATACTGGTCTGCAACAGAAGCTGGGTGCGTCGGCCTTGTTCGTGCCGGCGTTGCTGTTGGTCCTGATCGGTGCGTTTACGAAGTCGGCGCAATGGCCGTTTCACTTCTGGTTGCCGGGTGCGATGGTGGCCCCGACGCCGGTGTCCACCTACCTGCACGCGGCGGCGATGGTCAAGGCCGGCATCTTCCTGGTCGGCCGGATGGCGCCGGTGTTCGAGCAGGCGGCGTGTTGGTCGCCGATCCTGATCACGTTTGGCCTGGTGACGTTTGCGCTCGGCGCGTATCAGGCGTTCAAAGAGACCGACCTCAAAGCGATCCTGGCCCGCTCGACGTTCTCCACGCTGGGGCTGGTCATGTTGGTCTACGGCCTCAAGGCGTCGGATCAGGACGCGCTTCAGATCCTCAACCACGCTGTGTACAAGGGCGCGTTGTTCCTCGTGGCGGGCATTGTGGAACACGCCACCCACACACGCGACCTCCGCCAGCTCGGCGGGCTCTGGAGGAAGATGCCGGTGACGTTCTGGCTGTGCGTCGTGGCGGGGCTGTCGATGGCGGGGCTGCCGCCGTTTTTCGGTTTCCTGGCCAAGGAATCGTTCTACGCCGAGCTTCTGCACAACGACATTCTGCACCACTGGCCGGCGGTTCAGTGGCTCGTGATCGCGGTGTGTGTGGCGTCGAACGCGTTTATCTTCGCGGTCAGTTTCAAGCTCATCATCGGTATCTTCCTGGGTAAGCAGGGCGAAAAGTGTGAGCACGCGCATGAAGTGGGGCCGGGGCTTTGGATGCCGCCGGCCGTCCTGGTCGTGTTGGTGGTGGTGATGGGGTTGATCTACCCCGTGACCGGCCACCTCGTCAGTGCATTTTCATCCGATCCCCAAGCCGACCTGCACGTGTCGCTGATTCCCGCGCTGGACCACCTCGGGCCATTGGTCCTTTCATTGGTCACGATCACCCTTGGCATTTTGATCTACCGTGGTCGTGGCGTGGTGGGGCGGTTACAGCAGCGGCTGGACGTGGTGCCGGCGATGCAGCGTGTGTGGGACAAGGGCATCGACACGATCAACCAGTTCGGCGTGGTCTTCAGCAGCGTCTGGCAGAACGGCTCGCTGCGGTGGTATTTCTCGGGGATTCTGGCGTTTTTCGTCGGCATCAGCCTGTATGCGCTGTCCCGCGCTGGACTGTCGATCGGCGATGCGTCCATCAGCCTGGCGAATATGCAGTGGTATGGGGTGGCGCTGTGCGTGTTGCTCGCGGTGACGGTGATCACGGTGGTGCGGGCGCAGACGCGGCTGGGGGCGGCGATCGCGCTGACCGCGACGGGGTTTCTGGTCTCGCTGATCTTCGTGGTCTATCGCTCACCGGACATCCTGCTGACTCAGATCCTGATCGAGACGGTCTCGACGATCTTCATCCTGCTGGTTCTGTTCTTCATGCCGCCGTTCAGGAAAGACCGCGTGTCGCCGGTCCGCAAG
>JAZGCX010000391.1:0-2228 GCA_036477175.1 Phycisphaeraceae bacterium | reverse complement strand
GTCCTGAGTAACGATTGCTATAGCGGCGCGCAACGTCTCTTGCGTGTAATCGCGAATATCGCGGCCGTCAATTTTTATGTGTCCTTTGCCGACGTCGTAGAAGCGATAAAGGAGCCGGGTGAGTGTGGATTTACCGGAGCCCGAGTGTCCAACCACGGCGATCGTGCCGCCCGATGGGATTTGAAAGTCGACACCGTGCAGGATCTCGCGGCGCTCGTCGTAGCCGAAGTGCACGTTTTCGAAGCTGACAGTCGGTTGGCTGGCTTCGAGTGCAATCGCACCTTCTTTGTCCTGCACATCCTGGCGTTGATCGAGCAGGCCGAACAGGCGTTCCATGTTGGTCAGCGCTTGTTTGACTTCGCGGTACACCATGCCGAGCAGGAACAGGGGTGCTGATAATTGCAACAGATAGGCATTGACCAGCACCAGGTCGCCGATCGTCAGTTCGCCGGCGGCCACACCGGCAGCAGCCCGCCACATCATGGCCGTGACACCGATTGCGATGGCAGCAGTCTGTCCGAGGTTCAGTACGGCAAGCGACGTTCGTGCCTTGACGCGGGTGTTCTCCAGGTGGCGCAGGTTCTCGTCGTAGCGCGAGGCTTCGTGTGCCTCGTTGTTGAAGTACTTGACGGTCTCATAGTTGAGGAGTGAGTCGACCGCGCGTTCGCTGGCACGCGTGTCCGCCTCGACCGCGGCGCGATAATACCGGGTTCGCCACTCGGTGACGGCAAAGGTCCACAAGGAGTAGGCGACGAGCGTGCCGAGGGTGATGAACGCAAAGCCCCAGTCGTAGGCCCAGACCAACACTGCCGTGACCAGCAATATCTCCAGCGCGGTCGGCAGGATGGTGTAGATCGTCCAGTCGAGCAGGTCTGCGATGGCGGTGCCGCCGCGCTCGACATCGCGAGCAACACCACCGGTGCGGCGACCGAGATGAAACCTGAGACTCAGACCGTGCAGATGCCGGAACACCTTGAGTGTGATCGCTCGCGAGGCGCGCGCCAGGACGCGGGCAAAAACGACCTGTCTGAGCTCGGTGAAAAGCGTAACGCTGATGCGTGCGGCGCCATAGGCCACTAACAATGCGACCGGCAGAACGAGCAGGCTCGGCTCGACATTGAGTTGGTCCACGATACCCTTGAGCGCGAACGGCACCGCCAGGTTGGTGAGCTTCGCGGCCAGGATCAAGAGCAGTGCCAGCACGATTCGCCCGACATAGGGGCGCAGGTAGGGGATCACCTCCGTGATGACACTGAGGTCCGTACGACCACCGCTGGCCCGCTCGATTGGCACAACGAGATCTTCCCGATCATCGGCGACAACGCGGGCCTCGGCAGCGCGGTTGGTATCAGCGGTTACGTCTGGTCCGATGGGGTTGCGGGTCGTCGTGGTCAAATTGGGCTGATGTCGGTCTGGCATGCGGCAAGTGTGACCGCGGTGGGGGTCACGGGGCAAGCCTGCCGCTCGAATGGATACTGGCCAGGGCGTGATCCCGGTGCCGGGCCGGAGAGAACATCCCCTCGGAGATCGTCAGTCCGGCCGGTTGGCACGGCGTCAAATAACTGCGATATTGTTCGGTCCTCAATCTAAAGAGCCGCCCAATGAGTATCTCCGTCTACGATCAGAGTATCGCCCGTATGAGCCACATGCTGCAGAATCTGGACAAGATCGTTTCCAAGGCCGAATCGTATTCGCAAGCAAACGGCATCGAGCCCTCGGCACTTTTGCAGGCACGCCTGTTTCCGACAATGCGGAACTTCATCTTCCAGATTCAGGTTGTGACCGACGTGGCCAAAGGCTGCGCCGCGCGGCTGAGCGGCACGGAAGGGCCGAAATGGGACGATGACGAAGAGTCGTTCGCGGACGTCCATGCACGGATTAAAAAGGCACTGGATTATCTTGCGACATTCAAGCCGGAGCAGTTCGAGGATAGCGAGACCCGTGACCTGGAGATAAAGCTCGGCCGTCACACCGTCAATTTCACCGGCCAAAGCTATCTACTGGGCTTCGTGCTGCCGAATATCTATTTTCATATGGCGACCGCCTATAATATTCTGAGACACAACGGACTGGACCTGGGCAAACGTGATTTTCTCGGTGAGATATAGCGCATCAGCTGCCTGATACCATCTCATCACGCTGAGACTGCTTCATCATTTCCTCGCCGGAAAACCGAAAACGATTCTGCTGCCGTTTTCAGCGCCGCATTTCGGGCATCCGGGTCTCAT
>JAZGCX010000390.1:0-2250 GCA_036477175.1 Phycisphaeraceae bacterium | reverse complement strand
TCGGGCTCGATCACGTGTTGCTGGTGCGGATCGCCAGCACCGCGGTCGTTACCGGCCTGCTCGGTGGCTCCGGCCGACAGATCACCGACGCCCTGTCCAATGCGTTTATTGACGGCGGTGCGCTGCGGACCTACCGGCACGCGCCCAACACCGGGCCACGCAAGAGTTGGGCCGCCGGCGACGCCGCCAGCCGGGCCTTCAGACTGGCGCTGTTGACCCTCAACGGCGAGATGGGATACCCCTCGGCCCTGAGCGCCAGGACGTGGGGGTTCTGCGACGTGTTGTTTGACGGCCGGCCGATCAGGCTACCGCAGCCGCTGGGCAGTTACGTGATGGAAAACGTGCTGTTCAAGGTCACCTTCCCCGCCGAGTTCCACGCCCAGACCGCCGTCGAGGCCGCGATCGCCCTGCACCGGCACGTTAAGGACAAGCTCGACCGGATCGACCGGATCGTGATCGACACGCAGGAGTCGGCGGTCCGCATCATTGACAAGGTCGGTCCGCTGCACAACCCGGCCGACCGCGACCACTGCCTGCAATACATGGTGGCGGTGGCGCTGATCCACGGTGGTCTGAAAGCGGAGCACTATGAGGATGACGCCGCCGCCAACCCGCGGATCGACGCGCTGCGTCAGAAGATGCGCGTCACCGAGAACAAACAGTACTCGGCCGACTACCTCGACCCGGCCAAGCGCTCGATCGCCAACGCCGTGCAGGTCTTCTTCGACGACGGCAGCAGCACGCAGCGGGTTGAGGTGCAATACCCGATCGGCCACCGCCGCCGTCGCGCCGAGGCGATCCCCCTGCTCCAACAGAAGTTCACCGACAGCGTGGCCACCCGGCTGCCGGACGACCGCACGTCGGCTTTGTTGGACCTGTTCAACGATGCGGACCGTCTTGCCGACATGCCGGTTGATCGGTTCATGTCGCTGTTCGTGTGCGATCATTCGCCGGCCGCGGCGACCCCGCAAAACAGACCAGGAAGCTGATCGGCGTGGCGATCACCATCCACCACGGCCAGGCAAGGCCAAAACCAAACCAGGCCGGCGCCATGTACGGCTGCATCAAGAGCACCGCGACCGCCCCGACGACCATCGCGGCGATCACGCTGACGGTGTTGCCGCGTCGCGTGACCAGTGCGGTGAGAAACACGCCAAGCAAACCCGCATAGGCAAATGCCATGATCCCCAGCGCAAAGTTGACCAATTGCTGTCCGCCGGCCGACTGCATGACGGCAGCGCCGATCGCAAAGATCGTGAGCATCGCTCCCATCACCGCCGCCACCAGGCGCGGGGTCTTGAGGTTTGCTTTGCCGTCAAACGGCCGGCCCGCGGCGCGCCGCCACGGGACGTACAGGTCCGCCACGACGCTGCTGGCCATCGCGTTGACCGCCGAGTCGAGGCTGCTCATCGCCGCGGCAAACAGGCCGGCCATCGCCAGGCCCGCCAGGCCCTTCGGCATATGGTTGACCAGGAATTGCGGATAGACCTTGCGCGTGTCGTCGAGCGGTTCGACCTGCCCCATCATGTCCGGCATGCCATAGAAAATCGAAAGCAACAACCCAATGACCATGAACATGCCGACGACCGGGATCGACAGCAGCTTTGACGCGACCAGCGACCAGCCGGCCCGCCAGGCGGATCGGGTGGTGAGCATCCGCTGCGCCAGGTCCTGATCGACGCCATACGCCGCCGTCTCGCTGAAGACCACGGCAAACGCCGCCCAAAGTGTAAAGGCCTTGGCCAGATCAAAGTCGGTGTCCACGATCTGAAGCTTGTTCGGGCCATTGCCGTGGCGCAACGTTTCGATGATCTGCCCCAGCGAAAGCCCGATGGCATCGAGCAGCAGGTAGATGCTGAGCATCGCGGCGCCAACGACAACGATGATCTGGATCACGTCGGTCCAGATCACCGCGCGGATGCCGCCGAAGACGGTGTAGAGCGTGCCGATGCCGCCAAAGATCAGGATCGCCACGATCAGGTAACCCAGTTCGATCCTGTCGAACAGGATCAGCGAGAAGGCGATGGCCCCGATGAACAGGCGGGCGCCGGACGCCAGCAGCCTGCCGACCAGGAACGCCGCGCTGGCCCCAATCATCGCGCCCACACCGAAGCGTTTGCCGAGGTACCCGTAGATCGTGAGCGTACCGGCCCGGTAAATTGGCGGGATAAAGACCGTGGCCACGACGATCGCCGCGATAATGCCGCCGATGTTGAGAATCAGATAGGAAAGATCGCCATTGAAAGAAAT
>JAZGCX010000039.1:0-9388 GCA_036477175.1 Phycisphaeraceae bacterium | reverse complement strand
GGTCCATTTTCTTCGCCTTCTGTTTTCCCCGGTCCTCGACAATTAGACCCGATGCGTTTTCTTCGGCTAACCACCACAGGGTATCACCGGCAACGCCGGGCACTGCTGGGCAGGGTAGATCGGTTACAATGGCGACGGTGGAAAAGTAAGATAAGTTATAGATCAGATTTTTGGGAGGGGACACTTTGCCAGGATGCCACTGTGGAGCGAGCCGCACGATTCGTGTTACGCAAAACGCCCGTTGCCCAGCCCGGAGCGCCCTCGGACGGAAGAGCGTGACCCTCCGCTTACTGCTCAAGCCACGTGCCTGACCGGCGGCAATTCAAACAGCCATCGTTGAACATCCATCCCCGCGCACTCGATAATCTCCAGTTCCGGCACAGCCTCCAAATCAATTAGTGGAAAGCTGCCGTCAGGTCGCTTTTCCGATGCCGACAGCAGCCGGACCACAGGTCGGCACGGCTGCTGGAAGTTCGGCGTGACCACGACCGCCAGCCGCCCGTCACTGAGGCGAACCTGACTGGCGACGGGAAATGGCGGCAGACGCCGGACCATCGCAGAGCGGATCACCGGATCAAACCAGCCGTCGAACCGACGGTCCGCCATCTCACACAACGCCGCAATCGGCGGACGACGATCGCCCTCGGCCGAGCGCATCAGATTGTCCAGCACATTCGCGACCGCCACGATTCGCGCAAAGATGTGGATGCCTCCCTGCGACTGCGCGCCCTTGCGGCGATTGTTGGTCAGTTCATCCATTTCCGGCCAGCCGGAACCATTGTGTCGCTGATGATGACACAGCACAACCTGCGTCGAGGTCGCCCACAACGGGCTGCCGCGAAGCATCTTGAAGCCAATCAGCGCGTGGCTGCGGTACTCCTGCTCGAGTTCATCATCATCATCCGAATCATCAAAGAAAATCTCGTGACGATCCCGCAGCCCCTTGGGCAGCTTGACTTTGCCAATGTCATGTAGCATGGCGCCCAGGCCCAGATTCGTTATGTCCCGCGCGTCTTCCACCGCCACGCGACTGCGCTCTCTCACGACGTACGGCTCCAGCTCCAGGCCAGCCAGCAATGACAGGTAACATACGTTGGCACAGTGCGAAAACAGCGCCGAACTGCCCGAACCCAACAATTGCTCAGCCAGACCGGCTGTGCCCTGACGGCTCATCAGCTCACAAATCAGTTCCATCACCGCCCGCCGGTAACGCTGAACCTGCGCTGTGCAAACGGTTGCCCCCTGCATCCGCTGAAAGTCGCTTTTAATCTGCGAGTACACACGCAGGCGCGCTTCGGTGAGGTTCGGTGCCACCACAGCGTCCAGATCGGCTGTGGCGTCATGGTGCACCCAAAGCTGCGGTACGCCCAGGGACCGCAGCCGTGCAATGATCGCCCCATCGAGCTGCGCCCCGGCCGTCAGCAACGTCGTGTCCGGCCGATGCGGGTGCAGCACCGGACTGACGACCACCATGCCGGATTCGATATCATCAAGGCTACATAGCAGCACGCGCAGACTCCTACCACGCCCCATGACCTCATCCAACTAATTAGTATCGGTAAATGATGGGACACAGATAATCAGAAGGCTTTTTGACAATTTGCGGAACGAGGCAACCCTCCGCTGACCCGCCAAACGCCCAGCGCAGCCACCCATTCCCTGCCCAACACGCGCGCGGTCCAGCGACGGTCCCCGAACCGGGGACTCTTTCTCTGCTCGCCCCAGGAAGCCTGACCCTGCTGTGCCGTCGCCGCGGCGCGTAAGACGTGCGGGCGATTGGTTGACGTTACCCGCCATCGCTTGCGGCGGTACCATCAAATAATATAGCTATGGCATTGCGACAATTCGTTGCTGACACACTGGAGAAATACTGCCTGGCGTTAAGGACGCCCAGGACGCAGCCCGCGAACTCGGTCGGTCAAGACCTTACCTGGTCTCCGAGAACTCTGGTAACACATCCAGGTCTGACACCAGAACTTCCGACTCGGCGAGCTTGGCTTTGAGTTGTTCGTTTTCCTTGCGCAACTTAGCGGCATCGGTTTGGGCTTTGGTGGCGGCGGTTTCGCTGTCGTGAGCCATTTTCTGGATGGTGGCGAATTGCTTGTTTAGGCCGCTAGCTTGTTTTGCAGCGTCGAATAGCTTAACCAGGTCATCGATCGTATTCATTGCATCCGCCTTAGCCTTTTGGACGGCAGCCGTGGCGTCGGCAAGCTCCTTGTTAAGGTCGGCGTTCCGTTGCTGAAGCTCGGCTTTCTCTCTGGTTAACTGATCGATGGCGGGCTGTTGACTCTGGCATCCGTAAAGCCCGGAGACCAACACTACCGAGATCATCCATCTTCCGAATCGTCTGTAACGAGGATTATTCATCATGATCGCTCCTGTAGTCGTAACACCTGATATAGCCACGCGACGCGGTGGGCCGCTCCCGTCTGTTTTATCGGCTCGCGGGTCCCACCGGTTTAAGCCGAATAAAACCACCCCGTCCAGCCGCCTGACCACGAGCGGGTGGATTTTAACGGCGTCACCTATACCCAATCCGTTGGCCAAGGCTGGTGTCACTGACACCAGCAAGCCCCGTTTATTGGACCTTTGCAAGGCGTTTCCGCGTGGACGCCGAGTTGTCGAAAGTATCGGTAAAACAAGCGTTTAACGCGACTTAGGCTTGCGGCCGCCCCTAGGCAGGCAAAACGGGACAGGTCTAATTATCGTGTGCCGTGGGCGAAGAAAAAGAAACTATGAAAGCCGGGGCTGAGGGTGGGCGGTGAGGTGCGGGATCATGTGTCCCGATCACGGTGTGGACGCGGCGGCGATTGGTGGTGCGGTCCACTGGCCGAGGGGTGGGTTGGCGACGGCCGGGGGGGCAGAGGTGTCGGGCTGGTTGGTCTTGTCACAGAAGGTCGGCGGCTCGTAGGTCCAGCCTCTGTGCAACCGGTCGTGCTCGCGTCGCACTTGATGGAAGATGTACCGGCCGACGATCGGTGCAGCGAGCCGGGACCGCCAGCCGAATGTTCGGTAAATATCGTGCAACACATCATCGATGCGTTGACGGAGTTCGGCATTTGGGGCAAACCACTTTCGTGCGGCCCACACCGCCCCGGCGTAGGTGGTGGCGAGTCCTTTGGCCTCAAGACGGAACCGTGCGCGGATGCGCTGATCGGGGTGATGGCGGTATCGCTTATAGCCCCGCAGGGTGGTGCGTGCGACGCGGACGACACTGGGGCCGTTGACCTGGAAGTCGCGTGTGAACGCCCGGACCAGGTAGCGGCCTTCCTCGCCGGGTGGGATGTTCGGGTGGCGATAGTTGAATCGCAACTGGCCATGGGTGTCGGGCAGGTCCAGACAGTCCGGGTCGGTGAGTGTGCGTGCCTTGCGGAGCTGGTCCCAAAACGGCGTGCCGGGGATGGGGGTGTAGAGCATGAACTGATGGAACTCGGTGTCGTGACTGACGGCGTGCTCGATTGCCTGGTCGATGTTGTCCGGGGTGTGTTCCTCCATGCCGATAATGGTTGATCCGAGCACGCGGATGCCGTGTGATTGAAATTCCCTGACCAGGCTCAGGGTATCGGTGCCCGAGAGTTTGGGGTACTTGCTGTTCTTGCCTTCCAGCCCCAGCCACACCCACGATATGCCCAATCCGACCAGTTGTTCGATGGAATAGGACTTGAGGACGTTGGCGGAGCTGAACACATAGATCGCCCAAGCTTTGTTGTGTTGCTGCATCAGTTCCAGCAGCCGCAGGGCGCGTTTGCGGTGCAGCAGGAAGTTTTCATCCATGACGAAGAACGACCAGACTTTCATGTCGCGTTCGAGGCCGACCATCACGTCGAACAATTCGTCCCCGGTTTCATAAAAGTTCACAAATTTGCCCTTGCCGCCGAACATCGCGGAAGTGGAGCAGAAGTTGCATCCGACGGGACAGCCGACGGAGGGGATCAACGTGGCGGCCACGTCGCCGGGCTTTTGCCGCAGCGTGATCCCCATCGATCGGGCCCCGATGCCGGAGACGATGCGTGGATGGCGGATGGGCTTGTCCTCGCGCTCGCCGAGGAATCGGCGGAACCATCTGACACCTTCGCCCCGCACGATGTAATCGGCACTCACCCGCTCCTGCAGCCCGCCCATGTTCGCGATGTGCCCGCCGATTACAATGGTTGCATCGGGTTGGTGGCGGCGAATCAACTCGCACATTTTCTTCACCTTGCCGACATTGGTCGTGATCGAGCTGATGCCGATGACGTCGTAGGTGTTCTCGACTATTTCCTGAATGAATCGGTCGAGTGTGGGGAAGTCCAGGAGCGTGCATGGAGCGGTGATGTTGTTCTGAATCATCATCAGCCCCCACGAGCGGTGAAACATCCGCAGGGAGAACGGCCCCTGCACGCGGGTGACCTGGTTGTGGTAGAGCTCCATTGGATTGAGCGCACGCGAGCCATATTCATCGTCGCAGGCATAAGGCCCAAACACGCTGGTGAGCAGGACACGCGCTTTGGCGCCAAGAGGATGAATGGGGTCGGGGGCACGGGCGGGAAGAACTTGAAGCGGATTGTCGGGGGATTGAACAGACACAGAATCTCCAAGCTGGTGAGCACGATCAGCAACGAATGATCTACAGTGTGTCGGGTGGCTGTGGCGTCGTTGGGCTGTCAGCCCTTATCGGACAACATTGTACGGAAACTGCAACAAAATTGTCAACCCTGAGCGGCCACGGCACGTAAGGTGCCCGATGCAGGGAGGATCGGTGACGGGTCTTTTGTGTGCGCGGGTGGTTGAGCGGAGGCGAGCGGAGCAGGGCTGGCTACTCGTTTGTGACATATGCGCGCACTGGTCACGATTCGCAGGGGAAACGGGGACAGTCGCTGGTGATCGACCTCCCGCCTCCCGGCGGGGGCGATTGCGGCGGGCGTCGCGCGGCGGCTTATAATCCCGACAGGATGGACGCGATGGCTGGAACAACACGTCGGCGGGTGCTGGCCTTTGCCCTGGTGGTGCCGGGCCTTATTGGGGCGTTGGCCGGCCCGGGGCCGGCGCGGGACGCCGTCGCCGACGCGGCCACCGCGGCTGTGGATGAATCGTCGCCGCCGGCCGCGGCTCAGCCACCGGTGCGCGTCGCGGCGCCGATCAGCGGCCTGGCGAGCGGCGCGTACGTCGCCGTCGTCCCGATCCGCGGCGACATCTACGGCTTTACGCTCGACAGTCTCAAGCGGCGGGTGAACCGGGCGCTGCAAGGCGGGGCGACGCTGATTGTGGTGGAGTTGGACACCTACGGGGGGACACTGCGGTCGGCGCTGGAGATCAGCAAGTACCTCAAGAAGGTGCCGGTGCCGACGGTGGCGTGGGTGAACGACAAGGCGTACTCGGCCGGCACGTTGATCGCCTCGGCGTGCAGTCAGATTGTGATGTCGCCGGCCTCGACGATCGGTGATTGCGCCCCGATCGTGCCCAACAAAGAGATGTCGCTGACCGAGCGGAACAAGGCGCTGTCGCCGCTAGTGGCCGAATTCCTGGACAACGCGGTGATGAACGGCCATCCCGGGGCACTGCTGCACGCGACGTGCGAATGGGGCGTGGTGGTGTACGAGGTCGAGCATCAAGAGATCGGCCGGCGTCAGATGGTCAATCAGCTTGACTACGAGGTGATGGTCGAAGGCGCCGATCCGAACACGGTGGGCAAGGGCGGCGTCTTGAAGAAGCTTTTTGGCAAGCACGAGCCGGTGATGTTGAAAGTGACGGTGGCGACCAACGCCGACCGTAGGCAGTGGGAACTTGTGCGACGGGTGCACAACGGCAAGTCGCTGCTGACGCTGTCACAGAGCGAAGCGACCGAGTACGGCCTGTCGCAGGCGGATGACATCCTGACGGATGCTCAGTTGCAGCAGCACCTGGCTGCCGCCAGTGTGACGCGTGTGAACCAGACGTGGTCGGAGACGCTGGCCGGGTGGCTGGTGCATCCGTATGCACGAATCGTTCTGATCATCGCGTTGCTGTTGGGGGCGTACATGGAGTTCCAGTCGCCGGGGTTGGGCCTGCCCGGGGCGGTGGCGGTGTTGGCGCTGCTGGGGTTGGTCTGTCCGCCGTTCATTGTGGGGCTGGCGGAGATCTGGCACATCTTTGCGTTAGTGATCGGAATCGGGCTGTTGCTGGCCGAGGTCTTCGTGACGCCGGGCTTCGGGGTGCTGGGGATCACCGGGATTGTGCTGATCTTCACGGGGCTGGTGTTCTCGGTGGTGCCGACGACGGGCACCGGGCCGTTCCCGCTGCCGGCGCCGGAGATGTGGGGCCGACTGCAACTGTCGCTGCTGTCGATCATGATCGCCGTGGCGGTCAGTCTGGTCGGCTTCATCGTTCTGAGCCGATACTTCGGGAGTATTCCGATCCTGAACCGGCTGATCCTCCGGTCACCGCCGAGGCCGCCAAAGGGGGTTGACCAGGTGGTCAGCGGCGACGAGGTGATCGGTCAGGGTCGTATCAGCGTGGGGGACGCCGGTCGCGTGGTGACACGGCTGCGTCCGACCGGCCGGGCCACCTTCAACGGTCAGATCGTGGACGTGGTCAGCGTCGGCGATTGGATCGACACGGGCCAGCCGGTGCGTGTCGTCGAGGTGCACGGCAACCGGATCGTGGTAGAAACCGATCGCTGAGCGGCGCCGCCGATTCGAGCACCGCATGGCAACCGAAGGTCCGCGAAGCGAAGTGCAGTGCCGGCACCGGGTTACCGCCCGGTGCTAAAGTTTCGAACGCGCCTGTTTCAACTGTAATGTTTCAACTGTAATTCGGTATTACGTCTTGATGCAAGGGGCCGAGTGGTGGTACAATCGCAAGCCGGGTGGGGGAGATGGGTGGAGGAGTAAGGAGGTTCCGGTGGGATTCCGGGGACGCATCCTGGGGGTGGGGACCCCGCATCGCCCACGGGCGTGATCGGGGCCCCGGTAATGGTTCGGCGGGCCCTGGCGCGGGGCGAAGACAACCATGACACATTGGCGTGATTGATACCGCCAAGCCTGAAACCCCAAGTCGCCTGTCCGTTGCCTGAGCCCGCCGACCTATTTTAAGCGCAGTGTGCCGGCTGATGCCGTGCGCGAACCCGTCGCGGTCTGGCGGAGCCAGCCGCCACGTCGCCCCATTTCGCCGCGCAGCGCACCCATCGGGTGTGGTTGTGCTCAGTGAGCTTGTACGCGGTAGTCGAGCAGGACGTCGTCTTCGACGCGCGTCGCTGACCAAAGTGACAAAGCCGGCGCATCGGCGATCTTCGTGCAGGTCAACCCCCGGACCGCGGCCAGCGCCGCGTCATCGCCAAGCACCTTGGGCGCGACGAACGCCAAGACCTGATCGACCAGCCCCTGTTTGAACAGACTGCCGGCCAGCGTCGCGCCGCCTTCGACCAGGACGTTCGTGGCCTGGTGGTGCTGGACCAGGTGGCGCATCAGCGGCCGCAGGTTCAACCGCGGCGGATCATCGTCGGCCGGCGGCAGGCCGACGCACTCGACGCCGCGCGATTCAAGATCGACCAGTCTTGCCGGCCGGTCGCGGACGATCTGCTGGTGCACGGCCAGTGTTACCGGCGGATCGTTGCTCTGTAGCATCACGGCGTTGTGGGGCAGCCGCAGCTGCGGGTCCACCACCACGCGTCGTGCCACCCGTCGCACCCGGCCGGTCCGTGCGGTCAGTTGGGGGTCGTCCACCAGGGCGGTGCCGATGCCGACCATCACCGCGTCCACCCGTGCGCGGAGCTGGTGGACGCGGCGCCGCGACGTGGGATTGCTGATCCAGCGGCTGTGGCCGTCGGCGGTGGCGGTGCGGCCGTCGAGTGTCTGGGCCCACTTGACGATGACCCAGGGCAGGCCGGTGGTTGTGCGTTTGAGGTACGGTGCATTCAGGTCGCGGGCTTGCGGTTCACACAGGCCGACCACGACGCGGATGCCCGCCGCCTTGAGCGCGTCGATGCCCCGGCCGGCGATGGTGGGAGCGGGGTCGATCATCGCGGCGAACACGCGGCCGAGGCCGGCCTCGATCAGCGCACCGGTGCACGGCGGGGTTTTGCCCTGGTGGCAGCACGGTTCGAGGCTGACGAACAGGTCGCAGCCGGCCGGATCAATGCCCCGCTGGCGTGCCTGGTGCAGCGCTTGGGCTTCGGCGTGCGGCCCGCCGAACTTGTGGTGATAGCCCTCGGCCAGCACCTGACCGCCCCGGGCGAGCACCGCCCCGACCATCGGGTTGGGCTCGACCCGGCCCAGCCCCCGCCGCGCCAGCCGCAGCGCCCGGTGCATCAGACCCTCGTGTTTCGCATCCATCGCCGATCATCATATAGTGATGCAGGACCGGTGGACGTGGTTCTTTGACGGGAGGCCGACGATGAAGAAGTGGCTGACTCGCACCGTGTTGATCGTGTTGGTTGTGGTGGTCGTGGTCGTGGCGGTGGTGCTGATGCGGATTGACCACCTGGCGCGGCGCGGGGTCGAACAGGGGGCGACGTACGCCCTGGGCGTGCCGACCACGCTCGAGTCCGCCGACGTGAAGGTGATTGCCGGCCGGTTTGCGATGTCGGGCCTGGAGGTGTCCAACCCGCCCGATTTCGACAGCCCGCACTTCTTCACGCTGGACCGCGGCGAGGTGGTGGTGACACTCGGGTCGCTGATGGCCGATACCGTCGAACTGCCGCGACTGGCGCTCGACGGCATCGACCTGAACCTCGAAAAGAAGGGCAAGCAGGCCAACTACGAGGTGATTGTGGAGAACCTGCGTCGACTCGGTTCGGATCAAGAAGCCGACGCGGATGAGGCCGAGGGCAAGAAGTTTGTCATTCGCGAGGTGCTGCTGACCCACATCACCGTGCACGCGCAACTGCCGGCGATGGGTGACAAGCTGCGCGAGATTAGCCTGCCGGACATCCGCCTGACGAACATCGGCACGGGCACGGACCGGGGCGTGCTGCTATCGCACCTGAGCGGGATCATCATCCGGGCCGTCTTGCAGGCGCTGGTCCAGAACGCGGCGGAACTGCTGCCGGACGCGGTGCTTGGGTCGCTGGACCAATCGCTGGCAGGCCTCAGTGGCCTGGGCGAGGTGGGGATGGAGGCGATCGACGCGGTTGTCCAGGATGTGGGCAAGCAAGTGGAGCAAGCGGGTCAGGAGCTGGAGCAGACGCTGGATGAGGCCGGTGAGGCGCTGGGTGAGCAGTTGCGCCGGGGGCTGGGCGGCCTGCTGGATCAAACCGACGAGAAAGAGGAAGCTGACCAATAGGGTTTTGTGATCGGTGGTTGTTGGTGAATGGCGCCAGCGGGGCCGGCACCGCATTCACATGCGGTGCTCCGTCTCACAACACGCAACCTTTAACTGGGATGCGCATCACACCTGCCAGCGCAACGCGCACCACAGAGCCCGCCCGGTGGTG
>JAZGCX010000389.1:0-2092 GCA_036477175.1 Phycisphaeraceae bacterium | reverse complement strand
TCGACCTGTACCGTCGTCTCGGCGTGGATGACAAAATCCAGTGGTTCGGCAAACTCTATTTCACCGCACCTGCTGCCGGCATCACCATCAATGGCGACGATCCCTGGGTCATCGATGAACTGGAAGCCGACGATCTGCCCGCACCATTGCACATGACCCGGTCACTGCTGCAGTTCAAAACCCTTTCGCTGACGGAAAAAGTCGCCATCGCACGCGGCATGTTGGGCATTACCCGCCTGGGCAAGACCGGCCGGGAAGCATTGGGCGATCAAACCTTTCTCGATTGGCTCCAGGAGCACCACCAGCCGCGCGGGGCGATCGAGAAGTTCTGGTCCGTCATCACCATCAGTGCGCTGAACGAGTTGCCCCAAACCTCGGCCGCCAGCTATGCGATGCAGGTGTTCCAGGAAGGCTTTCTGGCCAACGCCGACGCCTCCGTGGTGGGTCTGCCCGCGGTGCCGCTGGTGCAGTTGTACGATCCGGCGGACCCGGCGATCACTGCGGCCGGCGGCCGGGTCATCCTCGGTGCCGGGGCGCAGCGGTTCATTTTTGAGCAAGGCCGAGTCACCGCGCTCGAGTTGGCCGACGGGACGACGATCGGCGGCAGCGTCTTCATCAGCGCCGTGCCGTTCGATCGGTTGGCGAAGCTGGTCGATCCACAGATGTGCAAAGCGGACGCACGCCTGCGCCGGCTCGACCGCGTCGGGGTCAGTCCGATCATCGGCATTCACCTGTGGTTTGACCGCTGCGTCATGCACCTGCCGCACCTGATCCTGATGCGCAGCCCGTTGCAGTGGATATTCAACAAGAGTGCTGATCCTGAAGTGGGCGGCCAGCATCTGCACGGCGTGATCAGCGCGGCCCACGACTTGGTGGACACGCCGGCCGACGACCTGATCAAACTGGTCGTCGCCGAGGTGCGCAAGGCATTACCCAAGGCGTCCGACGCAGAACTGCTCCATGCGAAGGTGGTCAAGGAAAAGCGTGCAACGTTCAGTGTGCGTGCGGGCATTGATCGGCTTCGCCCGGCCGCGCGGGGCGCAATCCCGAACCTGTACCTGGCGGGCGACTGGTGCGACACGGGCTGGCCGGCCACGATGGAAGGCGCCGTCCGCAGCGGCTACCTCGCCGCCGCCGCCGTGTTGCATGATGCACACCAGCCGATCGACGGGCTCGTCCCCGACCTGCCGCGGTCCAGTCTGTACCGGTTGGTGTCGCGGTAGCGCGGTTGCGCATTCAACACCAGTGGCGCAAAGAAAACCCCAGGCCGACGCCCGGGGCGATTGTTTGTCGTGACTGGCAATTGTTCGTGTATTCGGGAAGCGAACGCCGCGGCTACTTGCGTTGGATGCCGCAGCCCCTGGGCATGGTGTCGGTCACCGGCAATTCGGATTTGTTGATTAGCGCGCCGAGCACGGGCTCGAGATATTGTTCGTCGCTGTTGCCGCATTCAGACGTGCTGATCGGCGCCTTCTCAATACCGCCCTTGTATCGCAATATCCCATCGGCGTCGATCACGAAAATGTGCGGTGTGGCGCGGGCGCCGTACAGATCGGCCACAACGTTGCCCGCGTCCTTCAGCACGGGGTAGGTGATCGGTGTCTGTTCGACGTATTCGGCGATCAGCTCGGCGTCCTCGCCATTGTTCGAGTTGATCGCGATGAACTGCGCCTGCTGGACCATCTCACCTTCAACTTCTTCGGGACCGAACTGCGCAGCCAGCGCGTTGAGGATCGGCCGGTAGGCCGCTTCCCAGGGACACCGGCAGCTCTGGAAGTGCAGCACCACGATCCGGCCGGCAAAGTCTTCGAGCTTGTGCGTGTTGCCCTGCAGGTCCGGCAGCTCGAACGACGGCGCCGGCTCGCCAATCTTGGCGACCTCGACTGGGTCATCAGCACGCAGCGGCGCGCCGATCATGACAGCGGTGACGACCGCCAACACGGACAGCGTCAATTTGCTTCGCACGGTCAGCCTCCTTCATCGGGGTAAAAGGTGGTTGTACGGGAGCCATTGTACGACAAACCGCCACGGTATTTCGCCGCTTCGTTCAGCAATTTGTTGCTGACGCGCGGCCGGCGGCACCCAGTGAGCT
>JAZGCX010000388.1:0-3199 GCA_036477175.1 Phycisphaeraceae bacterium | reverse complement strand
TTCATCTTCCAGTTGCCAGCACTCAGCGGCTTTCGCAACACAAAGGTCTCCTAGGTCAGTGCATCGATGCCGGGCAGCGTCTTGCCCTCAAGGTATTCCAGCGAGGCTCCGCCCCCGGTGGAAAAGTGTGAAAACCCTTCCTCCGGCAGGCCCAGCTGCCGGACGGCGGCTGCCGAGTCGCCGCCGCCGACCACGCTGAACGCGCCCTTGACGGTCGCGGCGACGATGGCTTCGGCCACGCCTTTGGTGCCGGCGGCGAACGCGGGGAACTCGAACACCCCCATCGGGCCATTCCAAAAAATCGTCTTCGCGTTAGACAGCAGCACAGTGAACCGCTTCACCGACTCCGGTCCGATGTCCAGCCCCATCATGGCGTCGGGGATCTGATCGGCAGCCACCGTTTCGGCCTGGGAGTCGGCCGAGAACTCCTGGGCCACCGCGATGTCCACCGGCAGATGTAAAACGTCACCGTAGGTGTCGAGTAACTGGCGGCAGGTCTCGATCATGCCCTCTTCAAGCAGTGATCTACCCACCGAATAGCCCTGTGCAGCAAGGAATGTGAAGCACATCCCGCCGCCGATGACGAGGCTATCGGCCTTGGTGGCCAGGTTCTCGATCACCGCCAGCTTGTCTGACACCTTGGACCCGCCCAGAACCACGGCGTAGGGCCGCTCACCGGCGGCGGTCAGCTGCTCGAGCACCTTGATCTCGGTTGCCACCAACGTGCCCGCATAATGCGGTAGCAATGCAGCCACGTCGTACACCGAGGCCTGCTTTCGATGCACCACACCGAACCCGTCCGAGACGAAGGCACCGGCGGCACCATCCGGTGCCCGCACCAGCTCAGCTAGCTCCTCAGCCAAAGAGGCGCGCTCGGCGTCGTCCTTGCTGGTCTCCCTGTCGTCGAAGCGGATGTTCTCCAGTAGCAGGATGTCGCCGTCGGTCAGGCCTTCGGCGCGAGCCAGCGCGTCGGATCCGACAGGGGAACGATCGGGGCCACCGGCTAGTTGGACGTGGCGGCCCAGCCTGTCGCCGAGCGCCGCGGCAACCGGGGCAAGAGAGAAATTCGGATCCGGCGCGCCCTTGGGCCTGCCCAGGTGCGCGGCGACAACGACCTTGGCCCCGGCGTCGCTCAGCGCCTGCAGTGTCGGCACTGATGCATTGATCCGGCCCGGGTCGGTGATATTGCCATCGTCGTCCAGGGGCACGTTCAAGTCGGAGCGCACCAGCACGCCGCGGCCCGCTACCCCTTCGGACAGAAGGTCATCGAGTGATTTTATGGACGACGAAGCCATCGGATTTACAACGACTTGCCGACCAGGCCGACCAGGTCGACCAGGCGGTTAGAGTAGCCCCACTCGTTGTCGTACCAGGAAACGACCTTGGCCTGATCATCGATGACTTTCGTCAAGCCGGAGTCGAAGATCGAGCTGTGCGGATCGGTGACGATGTCGCTGGAGACGATCGGGGCGTCGTAGTACTTCAGGATGCCTTTGAACTTGCCCTCCGCGGCGGCCTTGAGCGCGGCGTTGATCTCGTCGACGCTTGCGGGCTTGGCCAGCTCCACGGTGAGGTCGGTGATCGAGCCGGTGGGGATCGGCACCCGCAGCGCGTAGCCGTCCAGCTTGCCCTTCAACTCGGGCATCACCAGACCGATGGCCTTGGCGGCACCGGTGGAGGTCGGCACGATGTTCACTGCGGCGGCCCGGGCCCGGCGCAGGTCTTTGTGCGGGCCATCCTGTAGGTTCTGGTCCCCGGTGTAGGCGTGGATCGTGGTCATCAGACCCTTGACGATGCCGAACTCGTCGTGGACGACCTTGGCCATCGGCCCCAGGCAGTTCGTGGTGCAGGACGCATTGGAGATGATGTTCTGGCTGCCGTCGTACTTGTCATCGTTGACTCCGATGACAATGGTGATGTCCTCGTCGGTGGCGGGCGCGGAGATGATCACCTTCTTGGCGCCGGCATCCAGGTGCCCCTTCGCGCGCGCGTCGTTGAAGATGCCGGTGGATTCGACCACCACATCGACGCCG
The DNA here is from genome assembly GCA_036477175.1 of Phycisphaeraceae bacterium. Taxonomy (GTDB): domain Bacteria; phylum Planctomycetota; class Phycisphaerae; order Phycisphaerales; family Phycisphaeraceae; genus JAZGCX01. Next base: position 1,166 of record JAZGCX010000388.1, on the reverse strand, counting down.
AGATCGCCCCACGGTAGGGCGGCCGGTCCCTCCTTGACCGCGAGCGTTTTGATCTTCTGGTTGCCGACGACGATGGTGTCCTCACCTTCGAGGCTGACGTCGTAGGGCAGCCGCCCCAGGATCGAGTCGAACTTGAGGAGGTGCGCCAGGGCGGCGTTGTCGGTGAGGTCGTTGACAGCCACGATCTCGATGTCAACGTTCTTACCTTCGGCCTTCTGCGCATCCAGCGCGCGGAAGAAGTTGCGCCCGATGCGGCCGAAGCCGTTGACGCCTACCCGGATCGTCACGTCTGTCTCCTCTGTATCTGTTCAACTGCGAGTATCTGTTCAACTGCGCCGCGCGGTCCCTGCGGTCTTCGGCACCGCTCGGCGCCCAGCCTAATGGTTGGCCATTTCGGTGCGCGCGGCCTGCCCACACCGGCGCTAGAGCGCCCCCACACTCTGGTCGACATATGGCTTGCCCAGCCATTTGAGACGGATGCGCTGCAAGGTGCCGGCCTCCTCCAATGCAGCCTGAGCATTCCGCAACCTGCTGGCAAGCGCCTGGTCAGCGACCGCTACCGCGATCGCGATGTGCTCCACGGAGAGGCCGCGCTGCACCACCTGAACACCCGGGCTGGCCCGGTGTATCAACTTCACGAGCTCGGTCAGCACGGGATCCACCTTCATCACCGCATCGCACTCGCCGGTGCTGAGGTGGGCGATCGCCACCCCGATCGCGCCGTCGTCGTAGGCGCGTAGCCGCGCGGCCTTTCCTTCGGCGACAAGTCGTTGGGCAATCAGCTCACTGGTGTTGCCGCGCTGGATTCCGATGATCAAACCGTCCAGATCGTCGATCGAGTGCACGTGTGGGAGCCTGCTGGTGTCCACAGCCAGCGCCTGCCCCGAGATCAGATATGGCGTAAGGAATTCCACCACGTGTTCGTGGCCCGATGTCACGGTCGTGCCCGCAGCGACGCAGTCATAGTCACCGGCTCCGAGCCGGTCGAAAATGCCGTCGAAATTCGCGCCGTCATAGGCGATGAACTCGACGGACTCGCCGAGCGCTCCGGCGAGTTCGGTCATCAGCTCGATGTCGAGGCCGGTGCCACCCGGCATCGCGTTGAACGGTGGGTTTGGATAGGTCGTCCCCACTCTGAGGCCGACCCCCAACATCAGGCGTCTTCT
>JAZGCX010000387.1:0-4026 GCA_036477175.1 Phycisphaeraceae bacterium | reverse complement strand
CGCTGCAACTGATTAACGATCAGGATGCAACGATTGGGGGCGTGGTGCGGCAACAGATCCCTGCGATTGCGAAGCTGGTGACCGATACCGTCGCGGCGCTGCGGCGTGGCGGGCGGTTGATTTATGTCGGGGCGGGCACGTCGGGGCGGTTGGGCGTGTTGGATGCCAGTGAGTGTCCGCCGACGTTTCACACCGACCCGTCGCGGGTGGTGGGCATCATCGCGGGTGGCGACGCGTCGCTTCGCCGCAGCAGCGAAGGGATGGAAGACAACACCGACGGCGCCCGCGCTGAACTTGAACGGTTGAATGTGGACCGAGCCGACGTGGTGATCGGGATCGCGGCGGGGGGCACAACGCCTTACGTCTTGGGCGCACTTCGGATGAGCAAGCAGCGCGGTGCGGTGACGGGATTGATTTCATGTGTCGATACGCGGGACGCCGCTGCGATCTATCCCGGCCTGGAGGTTGATCACGTGGTCGAATTGTGCGTTGGGCCGGAGGTGGTGACCGGCTCGACGCGGATGAAGGCGGGGACGGCGACGAAGCTGGCGCTGAACATGATCAGCACCACCACGATGGTGCAACTGGGCAAAACGTGGGGCAACCTGATGGTGGACCTGCGAGCGACCAACGCGAAGCTGACGGACCGGGGTGCCAGGATCATTGAGAGCCAGTGCAGCGTCTCGCGTGACGAAGCGCTGGCGCTGCTTGACCGGGCCCAGGGGCGTGTGAAGATTGCGCTGGTAATGGCCCGACGTGGCGTGAAAGCACAACAGGCCCAGCGGCTGCTCGATGAACACGATCAACGGTTGCGGCCGATCCTTGGGCCACCGAACGCGGGCGCCGTTTAGTGGATCCGCAGCAACTCGATGGCCGGCAGTTCACCGATCAGCGGTCGCAGGTAGTCCCTGAAGCTCTCGTCGATGTTATTGTCGTTGATGATGAACCGGTGATCGAGCGTGCGGGTCTTGGCCGCCACGTCGGCCAGATTGAGACGGCGGAACTCGATCCGGTACGGGTGGTCGCTGACACGCTGGATAGCGATCGAGCCGTCGATTTCGCCGGAGACGGCAAGTTCGGCGGCCTTGCGTCCGGCGCGGCGGGCTTCGCCGGCGTCCACGGGCGAGATGCAACCGGCAAAGCTCCGCTGCAGGTAGCCGAACGTGTCGGCCCGGACCCGCAGCTTCGAGCTGAGGTTGTTGCGGATCGAGTTGGCCAGATAGTCGCCGACCGCGCCGGTGCCCGAAAGCTGGACGTTGCCGTGGGCGTCATGCTCGATCAGCTCGGCGTACTTGGTGACGATCGCGGTGCCGTCGGCATCGTGGATGCCTTCGCTGACGGCGATCAGGCAACGGCCAATCCGCTTGTAGATCCGATCCACGTCTGCAAGGAACTTGTCTTCGTCAAAGGCAACCTCGGGCACGTAGATCAGTTGCGGTCCGTCGTCGGCGTGCTGGCGTGCCATGACGGCAGCGGCGGTCAAAAAGCCGGCGTTTCGGCCCATGACGACGTCGATCTTGATGCCCCGCAGCGCCCGGTTATCGAGGTTGTCACCCAAGAACGCCTGGGCGACGAACCGGGCGGCCGAGCCGTAACCCGGTGTGTGGTCGTTGTGCACCAGGTCGTTGTCGATGGTCTTGGGCACGTGGAAGCATCGCAACCCGTAGCCGGCCTGGTCGGCCAGCTCGTTGACGATCCGGCAGGCATCGGAGCTGTCGTTGCCGCCGATGTAGAAAAAGTATCGAACGTTGCGTCGCTCAAACGAATTGAAGATCTTGTGGCAGTACTCGTCGTCGAGCTTGTCGCGAGTGGTGCCCAGCGCCGCCGACGGGGTCAGAGCAATGCGCTCGAGTCGGTCTTGGGGGATGTCCTGCAGTTCGATGAACTGGTCATCGACGATGCCGCGCACCCCGTGCAGGCAGCCGAAGATCTGGTCGATGCCGCCATGGGCCTGCAGACCTTCGATCACACCGACGAGCGATTGGTTGATCACTACGGTAGGGCCACCGGACTGTCCGATCACGGCGTTCCCGCGCGCAATGTTGGAATGCCTACTCATCAGGGTCACTCCGCGAAAATATTGGATGGCCCCACCTGGGGTCGAACAAAGTATCTTAAACCCCGGATGGGTCAATGGGAAACAGGAGCGTCGCTACTCGATGTCGGTCAGGGTCCGGCGGACCGGGTCTTCAAGATCGTGTCAGGATCCACGGCGAGCGTCTGCGTTCAGCACCATCCTCACAACTGCCCATCGGCCCACCTGTTAGCAGTTCCTGAGCGTTCCCGGCGTTGTCGTGCTAGCGTGCACAGTGTATCCTGCCAATTGAGATCAGATCAAAGGACCGACCAATGCGGGCACAACTGCTGATGCTGGCCGTCCTCGCTGCGCTGTGCTCACTGACCGCGCAGACACTCGGGCAGATGTCGCCCGAAGAGGCGATGAAGATCCTCCGGGAAAACGAAGCGAAAACCGACACGGCAAATGAGGACAAATCGACCACATCGGAACCTTCATCGTCAGACAAAGAACCTCAACCCAAACCCCCGTCTGGACTGATTCGGATTGGCTCGTGGAACATTGAGTGGCTGGGCACACCGGACAATCGACGCGGCCCTGCCGCGGGTCAAGCCCAGACCGTCAAGGACCTTGCTGATTACATCGTGTCCGCGAAACTGGACATCCTGGCCGTCCAGGAGGTCGCCGCGACCATGGATGACCAAATGATGCCCCGCGAGGAAAGGCCAGACACGTTCACCAGTCCCATCCTCGACCAGGTCTTCGAAATGGTCGCGAAAGCCAACGGCGGCGACTGGAAACACGTGTTGTTCCCAACCTATGGCAGCAGATTGGGACAGCTCACCGGTCTGGCCTGGAACACCGAGCGTGTGCAGGCGGTCGGCGAGCCCGTGGACATCCATCGGGTGGCCGCCAAGGCTGACGAGAACGGCGAGCAGGCACAGTTATGGTCACAGTGGGTCCGTCCACCGCACGGAATAATGTTTACGGCAGGCGACGGTCTGACGGATTTCGTCGTGATCCCGATTCACATGAAAGCGGGCGCGGGCGACAACTCGGAGCGGCGCCGGGGCGAGGCGGAGGAGTTGGTCGCGGACCTGCCGCATGCCTTCCAGGACGGGGACATCCTCATCATCGGTGATAGCAACTGCTCCAACACCAATGAACCAGCGATTAAGGTTCTGGGCGAGGCGGGCTTCGTTGACCTGAATCAGCGCGATACGGCGACGTACTGGACTGGTGTGGCACCACTCGACCGAGCCTTCGTGCCCGCCGATCAGCCGGAGTTCAAGAAGCGGTCCTTCGCGGTCTGGGGTAAACCCTACATGGCCAGGCGCCGAATGGAACCCGCTGACTTCGCGCGCCGGTTGTCCGACCACATGATGGTGATCACCTCTATCACGGTCATGGCAGACGACGATTGACCGCGCATGGTCACCGCGAGGGTACGGCAGGAACCACAGTCGTGTCTAAATCCAACGTCCGGCGTCGATCAGAACACCGCCAACCGTTGAGAATGTCGCGCCGCATGAGCGAGAACCAAACATCGTTGGCTGTTATTCGATTTCGGTGAGGGTCTGTCGGGCAAGTTCTTTTTGCGTGCCGTTCTGCAGCCGGCCCAGAGCATTGGTGAGCAGTTCACGGGCGCGTTGGCGGCGGTCAAGGTAGCGGGCGTAGATCAGCCCCAGGATCAGCTCGACCTGCTCGCGCTGGCCATAGCCCTTGTAGGTGTTGAGGAACAGTTCGTAAGCGCGGGCGGCGGTGTCGTAGCGTGTCTCGGCCATGAGCTGGTTGGCCACGTCCAACTGCTGCTGCTGGCTGAGGACCTGGCCGGAGTCGAGTTCGAGCAAGTCGCGGTACAGGGCGGCGGCGGAAGGCAGGTCGTCGGTGGCGGCGGCGGTGCTGATCTGCGACCGCAGGTCCATCACCTGCTGCTGCTGTTGGCTCAGCGGCGCGGTCTTTGCGCCGGCGGACGAGGGCGCAGACGCCTTGTGGTGTTGCCAGGGCTG
>JAZGCX010000386.1:0-3782 GCA_036477175.1 Phycisphaeraceae bacterium | reverse complement strand
GCCATCCGCTGACAGCAACCCGAACAATGAACTGTGTGACACGGACACCAGCCGGGCGGTCTTGTTCTGCACAGGGATACATGCAGATACATGTGGGCTCGATGCAAGAGGTGGCTTTGGCCGGTGTCGCTTATTGAAAGGGTGACCGAGGGGACTCGAACCCCCGACCCCCGCGACCACAACGCGGTGCTCTATCCAACTGAGCTACGGTCACCATTAAAATGGGTTGGCCACGTGTTGACGAAGGGTAGGGGTCAACCGCGAGACTGTCAATCCCAGCGGTGGGGTGCGGCTGATGGATGTCGCCCCAGCGGAGCTGCGGCGGTTTGCCGGTTGACATCAACCGGCATAGACTTTCGCACCGGGTCTGATTCCCAAAGCGTGAGGCTGACATGGACGCCGATCATCGCCACGAACTGAAAGAAAACGACCTTGCAGAGTTCCTCAGGCACTTCGGCCAGTGGTGGGGCAAGTACGGCAACACGCTGTTGATCGCGTTGCTGGTGGTCGTGGCGGTCTTCACGGGCGTGCGGATGCTTAATGCCAAGGCGCTGACGGACCACGAAGACGCATGGCGCGACCTGGCGCAGACCGACAGCCCGCAGGGGTTGCGGGTTGTGGCTGAGTCGTACAAGGACCCGGCCGTACGAACGCTGGCGCACCTGTGGGGGGCGGACGCCTTGCTGGTTCAGGCCGCCCGTCCGGCTGACAACGAGCAGGAGCAGATCGCCGCGCTTGACACTGCGGCGCTGACGTACCGTGAGGTGATCGACGGCGACACGCCGCACCCCCTGTACGCGTTGAACGCTCGGCTGGGGCTGGCCAGGATCGCCGAAGCCCGCGGCGATTGGGACGAGGCCGCCCAGCTCTATCAGATCGTGATCGATCAGGCCGGTGACGCGAATTCAACGATTCGGGCCCAGGCCGGCAGGGGGTTGGCGATGCTCGACCGGCTGGCGATACCGGTGGTCTTCGGGCCCGACCCCGTGAGCACGAGCCCGACCACGCAACCTGCCGAAGACTCAACCTCAACCATTGATGACACCGCCGACATCACCGCACCGATCGCCGATGAGGCGACCGCCAACTCTGACCCATCCGACCTGACCACCCCGGCCGGCGAATCAAGTCTGCCCTGAGCCGGCGGTCCGACCATGCCACGTCGCGAGACGAATCCGAACGACCGATCACAACACAAGCCCGACGTTGCAGCCCAATCCGAAACCAACAGCGACGCCGTTCACGACGAGCTGGCTATTGAAGTTGGACGCGACGAATCGGCTGAGGACGGCGGTGAACACCGTTGCTTCAGTGTCAGGCGGGACATCAAGCGCCGACTCGACGTGTATCTGCACCAGCGGCTGCAACGCATCAGCCGCAGCAAGGTCCGGCAGTTGATCGATCTGGGCGGCGTCACGGTCAACGGCACCGCGCCTAAGCCAAGCACGACCGTCAAGCGCGGTGATCTGATCGACGTGATCCTGCCGCCGCCGGCGATCCGTACCATCCAGCCCGAGCCGATCCCCCTGGACGTGCTGTACGAGGATGACGCGATCATCGTCATCAATAAGCCGGCCAACCTGATTGTTCACCCGGCACGCAGTCATCTGTCGGGCACGCTGGTCAATGCGCTGGCCCACCATTTCAAACAGCAGATCGAACAGGCCGGCGGCGCCTGGACCTCGTGGCAGACCCGCGGTTTCAGAGAACACGACAAACAACCGGACGGCACGACGATTGACGGGCTAAGTGGCGTGGGCGCTGATGAATGTCGCCCGGGCATCGTGCATCGACTGGACAAGAACACCACCGGCGTGATTGTGGTGGCTAAGAACGATCAGGCGCATTGGCACATCGCCCGCCAGTTCGAGGACCGCCAGACGATCAAAGCCTACCTGGCTGTCGTGCACGGCTGTCCCGACCCGCCCGATGCCGTCGGTGGTGTGATCGACGAGCCGATCGGCAAGCACCCGACGATCCGCGAAGCGTTTGCCGTCCGACACGATCACCAGGGCAAACAATCGGTCACCCTCTATCGGGTCCGCGAACGGTACAACGGTTACACCCTGCTGGAACTGGAGCTCAAGACGGGACGCACGCACCAGATCCGCGTGCATCTGTCGTACATCGGTTGTCCGGTTGTTGGGGACATTATTTATGGCGGCGAACCGATCGGGTGGGCCGACCTGGAGGACCCGCCGATCCCAGCCGGCTCGCGCCGCGACCTCAACTTTGCGCGTAACCGTGACGAGGGTTTGAAGGTCGAGGCCCAGGCAGCAGCGCGTGACGATGTGATCATCGCCCAGCCCGCGCTTCACGCGGCCATGCTCCAACTAACCCATCCACTGACCCGCCAGACCGTCCGCTACACTGCGCCCGTGCATGAACCGGTGGCCACACTGGTCCGCGAACTGCGCAAACACAAAATGGATGGCCCGGTCGCCACCGAAGGCTACTGGGTGGACCTCAGCCTCACCACCCCTCCCTAACCCTTCACCTTCACCTTTAACTTTTCACCCTTCACCCTTCATCCTCCCGCTTGCCACGGCACGTCCTTGACTCCTTCGAGTTGGTTGGCGCGCCGGGCCAATGCAAACAACAAGTCGCTCATTCGGTTGAGGTAGCTCACCACGTGTTCGCCGACCGGCTCAGCCTTCGCCAGCGCCACGCACAGCCGCTCGGCTCTTCGGCAAACCGCTCGGGCCAGGTGAAGCCGGGCCGCCAACTCACTGCCGCCGGGCAGAACAAAATGCGACAGTGGTTCGGTCGGCTCACACACCCGGTCGATTATTTGCTCAGCCTCGTGCACCTGTTCGGGCCCGATGCGCGATTTGTGTGTCGCGTTTTTGTCCGGCGCGATCGGCGTGGCAAGGTCGGCGCCCAACTCGAAAAGACGATCCTGCAGCGTGCGAAGGATCGATTCCACCTCCTCGAATCGGCAGGCGACCATGGCCAGTCCCACCATACTGTTCAGTTCGTCCACCGTGCCGCACACCTGAACGCGAAGCGAATCTTTGCTGACGCGCTGGCCGCCCAATAAGCCGGTGCTGCCGTCGTCGCCGGTCTTCGTGTAAAGCTTCATGCTGTGATAATACCGTCGCCGACCGCAGCGGGTGGGTGCTGGTCAGGCCGATATCGCACAGGTAGGATGGGGCAGCATTGGGGAGCGTAGCTCAGTGGTCAGAGCGGGGGACTCATAATCCCTTGGTCGCAGGTTCGAATCCTGCCGCTCCCAGTGTCGTTATTCGTCCCAAATGGCGGTTTTCAATGGGTTAGATGCTTGGGCGTCGGTGAATGTGTAGCAAGGAGATTGTAACACTAAGCACGTTAATGGTAACTGGCGCGCCCCATGGCGCGCCCCGCGCGGTCTACGCTTGGTGTTGCACCTGCTCGAGCAGGTGCGGGTATGCCATCGGTCGGCGACCCGGCGCGGCCAGTGCCACCGCCCGTGTGAAACGCCGGCGGCTCAAGCCGCAAAACGTCGCCATGGGACGGGCAAGCGAGCTTGCTGGATTTTCGCCACGGCAGCCATTATCTTGTCGTCGGCCTGCGTAGGCTGTTTGCCCAAGGGGACCCGTGGTGACTGCGACCAATGATCCGTGACCAGTGGCTAGCGAACACTGACCACTGACCACTGACCACTCACTCCTAACTGCCCTGCTTTTTGAGGTTGTGGCTTGTCCGAGGCGATTGCGCATGACGTGGTCATCGTGGGTGGGGGCGGCGCCGGGCTCCGTGCGGCGATTGCGATCGCCCAGCAGGACCCGAGCTTGTCGGTCGCG
>JAZGCX010000385.1:0-4655 GCA_036477175.1 Phycisphaeraceae bacterium | reverse complement strand
CTTCCGCGACCGGCGCGGCGGGTTATGGGCCAAGCGGCCGAAGAGTGAACCGGTCGAAAATCGCCAGCATCAGGTGAACCTCGCAGGGTACATCCGGCAACACGTTGAGCAAGGCGCGGCGGTGTGGACGCTGATGCGTCCGTCGCACGATTAAAGCCCACCCGCTCCGGCGGGTGGGACCCCACAGCCAGGAGGCGGTGGGCTTTCACGAGATATCCAGCAGGTTGTGATTTTACGCGCCGGCGTCGGCGGCGAGCTTTTCGGCTTTGGCTTTGGCGTCGTCCAACGTACCCACGTACATGAACGCCGCTTCGGGCAGATCATCGCCTTCACCGTCGGCCAGTCGCCTGAAGCTGTCCACCGTCTCACGTAGCGGTGAGTAGATGCCGACGAAGCCGGTGAACTGCTCGGCGACAAAGAACGGCTGGCTCAGGAACCGCTCGATTCTGCGGGCTCGGGCCACGATCAGCTTGTCTTCTTCAGACAACTCGTCCACGCCGAGGATCGCAACGATGTCCTGCAGACTCTTGTAGCGTTGGAGGATCTGCTGCACCTGGCGGGAGACCTGGTAGTGGTCATCGCTGATGGCGCCGGGTTCGAGGATGCGGCTGGTGGAAGCCAACGGGTCCACCGCCGGATAGATGCCCTTTTCGGTGATGGCCCGGCTGAGCACCACGAATGCATCCAGGTGGGTGAACGCGGTGGCCGGGGCCGGGTCGGTCAGGTCGTCGGCCGGCACATAAATCGCCTGCACGCTCGTCACCGCGCCCTTGTTCGTCGAGGTGATCCGCTCCTGCAACTCGCCCATCTCGGTGCTCAGCGTCGGCTGATACCCCACCGCCGAGGGCATCCGCCCAAGCAACGCCGACACCTCCGCCCCCGCCTGGGTGAACCGGAAGATGTTGTCGATGAACAGCAGCGTCTCCTTGCCCGACACGTCCCGGAACTGCTCGCACATCGCCAGGCCGGCCAGACCCACGCGCAACCGCGCGCCCGGCGGCTCATTCATCTGACCGAACACCATCGCCACGCGATCGAGCACCGACCGGGTCTTGCCGTCGGCATCGGTAAATTTCGCCTCCTGCATCTCCAGCCACAGATCGTTGCCTTCGCGGGTCCGCTCACCGACGCCGGCAAACACCGAGTACCCGTCGTGCTCCCGGGCCATCCGGGCGATCATCTCCTGGATGATGACGGTCTTGCCGACGCCGGCCCCGCCGAACAAGCCGATCTTGCCGCCGCGGACGAACGGGCACAGCAGGTCAATCACCTTGGTGCCGGTCTCGAGTATCTCGGTCTTGGGGTTCAGGTCGGTGAACGGGGGCGGGGGCTGGTGGATGGCGCGGTACTCGGTGGCGTTGACCGGCCCACGCCGGTCAATCGGCTCGCCCAACAGGTTGAACACCCGTCCCAGCACCGCTTCGCCCACCGGCACCTTCACCGCTTCGCCCGTATCGATCACCGTCATCCCGCGGGTCAACCCGTCGGTCGAGCCCAGCGCCACCGCACGCACCTGCCCGCCGCCAAGGTGCTGCTGCACCTCACCGGTCAGTTTGATCTGCTGGCCGTTCTGCTCCGTCTCGATCTTCAGAGCGTTGTAGATCTCCGGCAGGCTGTCCTCGGGAAACTGGGCGTCAAAGGTCGAGCCGATGACCTGAGAAATAGTGCCTTGACTCGGCATGATTCAAACCGTCCTCTTCGATGTGTTACGCCGGGTTCCGTTGCTTCGGCGAACACAGCAGCATAGCGGGCACACCCGGGATTGCCAACACCGCACGGTTAACACGGTTAGCTGGTATACTGAACCCGGATCAGCCAACCTCGGACGCACGGAGGCGTCGGCCTTGACCGAACCCAGCCCATCCGCTGTCCAGACCGTTGCAGACCAGCCCAACATCGTGGTCAGGGCGACCGAACCGCCGCCGCCCCGATCGCGCCAGCCGGCCAAGAAGCCACGGCTCATCGCCCTGATGAACCAGAAAGGCGGCGTCGGCAAGACCACCACGGCCGTCAACCTCGGCGCGGCGCTCACCACCATGGGCAGCCGCGTCCTGCTGATCGACCTCGACCCGCAGGCCCACCTGACGCTGCACATGGGCCTGGACCCCGCCAGCCTGGACAATACCGTTTACGACCTGATGACGCGCGACGAGGTCACCGCCGGCGACATCGTCCGCCACGTCAACGACAAACTCAGTGTCCTGCCCGCCGAGATGAACCTGGCCGGTGTCGAAACCGAGCTGGCGCCCAAGATGGCCACCGGCTCGGCACAGCAGATCCTCAAAGACAAGTGCACCATGCTGCTGAGTCCAACGTCTGGAGCCCAAAACCCAACATCAGAATCAGAACAAGCTCAGGCTGGCGATGACAGCCAGACTCCGGACTCCGGACCCCGGACTTTCGACTCCGGACTGCGGCCTTTTGACTACGTATTCATCGACTGCCCGCCGAGTCTGGGCCTGCTCACCATCAACTCGCTGACGCTGGCCAACGAGGTGATCGTGCCGATGCAGGCCCACTTCCTGGCGCTGCAAGGCCTGTCGAGGCTGCTCGAAACCGTCACACTGATCCGCCGATCGTTCAACCCCCAACTGAGCGTGTCGGCGATGTTGCTGTGCATGTACGAGGGCCAGACGATCCTGGCCAACGAGGTGATCACCGACCTTACCGCTTTTCTTGACGCGTCGCGTGCCATGGACGTGCCGTGGCGCGACGCCACCATCCTCCAGCCCCCGGTGCGACGCAACATCAAGCTGGCCGAGTCGCCCAGCTTCGGCAAGACCATCTTCGACTACGCGCCCGACTGCCACGGCGCCGAAGACTACAAAGCCCTCGCCCAGGCCCTGATGGGGCAGCAGGTCACACGTCGTAGCTAAAACGCCAAGACGCCAAGGGCCGAAACAGCACAAATAAATCTATTTGCAAAGCCGAGACTACGCATTAAGTGTCAGTCACCTTGGCGATCTCTGATTTCTCATGGCGTCTTGGCGTTTCTTTCACGACCGCGTTGAGTCCATCCACTTAGTTAAAGCAACGCGGGACATGCAGTTGATCACGTCCTTTTTGGTCGCCCCCGCCCGTCTGGCAGTCAGCACGCCATAGATGAGCTGGTCCAGATCGCCCGGCCCGTGGGCATCGGTGTTGATCGAAAGCTTCACGCCGGCCTCGATCGCGGCGCGGGCGTGACTGTCGCGCAGGTCCAGCCGCCAACTGTTGGCGTTGATCTCCAGGGCAATGCCGCGCTCGGCGGCCGCGGCGATGACCCGCTTCATGTCCGGACTCAAACCCTCGCGGCGGTTAATCAGGCGACCCGTCGGGTGGGCCACCATCGTCACGTACGGGTTCTGGATCGCCTTGAGCAGCCGGGCCGTCGCCTTGGCGGTGTCCTGAGAAAGCGCACTGTGCGGCGACGCGACCACGATGTCCAGTTGCTTAAGCAAACTGTTGGGGTAATCCAGCTTGCCGTTGGCCAGGATGTCCACCTCCGAGCCGGCCAGCACGGTGATCGTGCCCTTCATTTGAGCGGCCACGGCGTGGATGTCTTCGATGTGTTTCTCAAGTCGCTGTTCATTCAAACCGTTGGCCTGCGCCTGGCCCTTGGAGTGGTCCGTGACCGCCACGGTGTGAAAACCACGCTCCGCCGCCGCCGACGCCAACTCACGGATGCTCCACTTCCCGTCGCTGGCCGTCGTGTGCGCGTGCAGCTCCGATTGGATGTCGGCCAACGCGATCAGCTTCGGCAGGCCGGCGATGCCAGCGCCGGCTTTATGACGAAAATCATTCTCCGCCAATACTATTTCGCCACGATCCTCGCGGAGCTCCGGCGGGACCCACGACAAACCCAGCGCGTCGTACACCTGCTGCTCCGTCTTGCCCGCAACCGACTTGTCGTTCTGAAACAACCCGTATTCGTTCAGCTTCATCCCTTGCCTGATCGCCCGCTCGCGCAGCACGACGTTGTGCTGCTTTGAACCGGTGAAATACATCAGCGCCGCGCCGAACTGATCCGGCCCCACGATCCGCAGGTCCACCTGCAACCCGTCGGTCGTGCGGATTGACGTCTTGGTCGTGCCCTTGGCCTGCACTTCGGCCACCGGTTCGAGCTTGACGAACGCGTTGCTGATCGAGATCGAGTGTTTGGCCTCGGCCGCGACCAGCAGGTCGATATCACCGATCGTTTCCCTGCCGCGGCGCAAGCTGCCGGCATACGCCGCCTGTTTGACCTGCTTGAGCCGATCGAGCTGCTGCACGAACCACTTGGCCTGCGGCATCGCGGTGCCGATGCCGACCCGCGCCGCCGCCCGCTGGGCAAACGCCAGGTTCTTACGCAGGTTCTCCAGCTTCTTCTTGCCCATCCCCGGCAGTGAGGCCAACTCGTCGCCGGTCAGGTTCCTGCGCAGATCGTCTTCACTTTCGACGCCGGCCTGCTTCCAGAGCAGCGCAACCGTCTTCGGCCCCAGCCCCGGAATGGCCAGCAGCTTGAGCAAACCCACCGGTATCTTCGTCAGCAGCTTCTGGTGCTCTTCGATCCGGCCGGTCTCGATGAACTCGACGATGCGGTCGGCCGTCCCCTGCCCAATGCCCGGCAGGGCCGTCAGATCGTCGTGCCCAACGTTGGCCACGTCCTCGATCATGTCGCCGAGCATCCGCGCCAC
>JAZGCX010000384.1:0-5154 GCA_036477175.1 Phycisphaeraceae bacterium | reverse complement strand
CCGCCCTTGCCCCCTCTGAAGTGAAACTTCGGGAGAGGACCGACGAGGGTCGGGCGACGCGGCCGGCACACGGCAGCCAGGTCGATCCGCATGAGCTGACCTCTCCCGGCGAGACGGCGGATCGTTGTACGCCCCGGTCCGAAGCGAAGCCGGCAGGCAGATTAATGTTGAAGAACTCACGTTGGTCGGGACCGCGTGTCGGGCCTGCCTGGTCGGCCCGGCGCGCGCCCGCCGGCGTGGGTTTTCAGTGCAAAGTGAAGAGTGCAAGGTAAAAAGTGACGGGTGGGGCGGAAAGCCGTAGTCCCAAGTCTCAAGTCCAAAGTCGCAAGTCCCGAATCTCCAACCCGGATGATTCACCGCCAAGACGCCAAGAGTCAGAACCACGAAGGCACGAAGATGCGCAGCGGGGGGTTAAATTCATGAGGAAGGCAGGAAAACAGGAAGAAAATTCCTGATCTTCCTACATTCCTTATTTATTGTCTGTGTTCATCCGTGTGCCCACCACGGGCGGGCATTCTGCATCTGTGGCTTATTCCAAAGTCGCAAGTCCAGAGTCCGGGGTTCGGAGTCGGGAGTCCCGAGTCAAGAAGACACGTTACCGATTCGCTCCGTGGCCTCTGTGAACTCTGTGGTTCATTCCGAAGTTCAAGGTCTAAAGTCGCAAGTCCCAAGTTCCAAGTCTGGGGTCTGGCTGGGGTTTGACGCGGAGGCCGGTTAGTCGTCGAGGCGTTGGGCGCGGTGGCGCAGGGCGTGGTCGGCGAGGGTGATGGCCATCATGGCCTCGGCCATGGGAACGAAGCGTGGCAGGAGGCACGGGTCGTGCCGGCCTTTGGTGGCGATGGTGGTGGGTCGGCCGTCGCGGGTGACGGTGGGCTGGGGGCGTGGGAGGCTGCTGGTGGGTTTGACGGCACAGCGGATGACGATGGGCATGCCGGAGGAGATGCCGCCGAGCATCCCGCCGTGGCGGTTGGTTTGTGTGATGATCGTTGAGCCGGGCCCGCTGCTGGTGGCGAAGACATCGTTATTCTCACTGCCGCGCGCGGTGGCGACGCCGAAGCCGGCACCGTACTCGACGCCGAGGACAGCGGGTAGGCTGAACATGGCCTTGCCGAGGTCGGCCTTGAGCTTGTCGAAGACGGGCTCGCCCCAGCCGGCGGGGACGTTGGTGGCGACGATCTGGGCAATGCCGCCGATCGAGTCGCCTTCGCTTCGCACCTTCTCGATCAGTTCGATCATCTGCTGGGCGATATTCGTGTCCGGGCAGCGGACGATGTTGGCCTCGACCTGTTCGAGCGTAATGGCGGCCGGGTCGGGCAGATCGGCAACGAGGTCGCCAATTTGCCTGACGTAGCCGACGATGCGGACGCCGTGGGCCTCGGCCAGCAGTTTCTTGGCGACGGCGCCGGCGGCGACGCGGACGGTGGTTTCGCGTGCACTGGAGCGGCCGCCGCCGCGGTAATCGCGGAAGCCGTACTTGGCGTCGAAGGTGTAGTCGGCGTGTCCGGGACGGTATTTGTCCTTGATGTCGGCGTAGTCCCTGGGGCGCTGGTCGCGGTTGCGCACGAGGATGGCGATGGACGTGCCGGTGGTCTTGCCGTCGAAGACGCCCGAGAGGATCTCGGGGATGTCGGCCTCTTTGCGCTGGGTGGTGACTTTGGACTGGCCCGGCCGGCGTCGGTCGAGGTCGGGTTGCAGGTCGGCCTCGGACAGCTCGATCCCGGGGGGCACGCCGTCGATGACCACGACGTATCCGGGCCCGTGACTTTCACCGGCGGTGGTGATGCGGAACAGTTGTCCGAACGTATTGCCGGGCATAGGCGAAATTGTAGCAGGCGTGAGGCGGGGCGGTTTGGCCGCCTGCTGCCAAGCGGACACGCGGGCCGAAGGCCCGCCGCTGGATCGCACCCAGACGCGGCTATTTATTCTGTGCCAGCGCAATGTGGTGCGCGACGAGTCGAGTCTTGAGCACGAGCAGGGCGACATCCAGTTGAGGGTCGAGTCCCTCTTTGAGGATGTCGGCGGCGTGAGGTTTGGGGGCGTCCGGGTCGGCCGGTTCGTCCACGTCACGGATGACATCGACCTGCTGGCGGAACTCGAGGGCGTCGGCGACGAGCTGGTTGGTCACGTCGATGTCGAGGTCGGGTTCGACGCCCCACTGCAACGAGTCGGGGTTGCGGTGGATGATCCGACCGTTGGGCAGCATGTAGTACTGGGTGGTGAGTTTGAGGTACGCTTTGGCGTCGTCGAGGGGATACAGGTCCTGGACGGAGCCTTTGCCGAAGCTGCGGGTGCCAACGATCAGCGCGCGGCCGTGGGCCTGAAGCGCGCCGGCGACGATCTCAGAGGCGCTGGCTGCACCCTGGTTGATCAGCACAACGACAGGGAAGTAAGGGTGTGTGCGGTGTTTGTGTGCATCGGCGTTGCTGGTCTGCTTGCCTTGTGCATCCACAGTGGAGACGATCGATCCGTCGGTCAGGAAATGGTCGGCGACCTCGATCGCGGCGCTGAGTAGTCCACCGGGGTTGAACCGCAGGTCGAGGATCAGGGCGTTGAGCCCGCGATGGTCCTGCATCTGGTTGATGGCCTGGTCCAGGTCGTCGGCGGTCTGCGGCAGGAATTGGGAGAGGCGGACGTAGCCGATCCCAAGGTCCGGATCGATGAAGTAGTCCCACTTAGTCTGGTCGCCGGGGTCGTGTTGCCAGCCGCGGATCGATTCGATCACGATCTCGGCGCGTTTGATGGGGAAGACGAGCAGGTCGGGGTCGCCGCCACGCTCGATCCCCAGGGCGACCTCGGTGCCTTCGGGCCCGGTGATCTCGCGGACGGCCCGGTCGAGGGTCCAGGTGGAGGTGTCGCGGCCGTCTACGGTGGCGATGACGTCGCCGGCCTTGATCCCGGCGTGGAAGGCGGGTGTATCGAGCAGGGGGCTGACGACGATCAACTGACCCTTTCGCCGTTCAATCGAAATCCCCACGCCGGTAAACTTACCCTGCGTGTTGCGGCTGAACGCATCGACGTCGTGCGGCCAAATGACAGCCGAAAAGTCGTCGAGCGTACCGACGACACCCTCGGTCATTTCGAACACCAGCACCCGCTCGGGCAGAGCCAGCGTTCGGTTGTTGGCCTTTACGATGCGTCTGACGATGTTGTTCGCTTCGCTGGGGCGCATCCGTCTGTTGTTGGTGTCGAGATTATTTCGGATGGCGATGAGTTCATTGCGGAAGGCATTGCGTTTGATCGGATCGTCGAGCGAGGCGAAGGTGTCGGCCAAGCCATCGGTATCCACCAGGATGAGCACCGCCTCGATCGCTCCACGCAGTAGAGCGCGGTAGCCGGTGTTGCTGACGTGGCGGCGGTCGGCGCGGACCA
Organism: Phycisphaeraceae bacterium; assembly: GCA_036477175.1. Lineage (GTDB taxonomy): Bacteria > Planctomycetota > Phycisphaerae > Phycisphaerales > Phycisphaeraceae > JAZGCX01. The sequence continues at coordinate 1,785 of JAZGCX010000384.1, read as the reverse complement.
GGGTCTCCCACAGCATCGTCAGCTTGACACCCTGGAACCTTTGCTGCCAGGATTCGTCGTCAAAGGTGATGGGGTCTGGGTCGTCGCCTTTGTTCAGTCGTTTGGCGTGATCGAGGTAGAGCTGTTGAAGCCGGTCGGGTGCGTACAACTGAAGGACACGGGTGTGCCGGGCGGCGCGTTTCACGTCGTCGTGGTAAACCTGATGGTCTTCATAGAGCAGGTCCAGCCCACGGTATAGGCTCAGGGCCTGGACCCAATCGCCCGCCTGCTCGGCGGCCCGGGCGGACTCCACGGCGCGACCGACCAGGGCCAACACCGTTTCGTCGGCGAGCACGGCGGGCGGGTCGGTGGCCAGGCTGTGAGCTTCAACCGCATGGATCAGGGCCTTATTCAGGTTGCCCTCGTCGGCGCTTTTGGCCATGTCTTCGAGCGCTTGTTCGCACGCCTCGTGGCGCAGGTCGGCCTGGCCCCCCCGGTGCCGCCGGTACCGCCTCAGATCGTCGATCAGGGCACGGACCTGAGGGTCATCAGTGCGGTGCGATGCGGACTTCAGCGAGGTGAGCACCTGATCGAACTGACCGGCCTCGGCCAATTGCGGCAGGTCCTGTACGGCCGCGACATCCGCACCCTTGACCGTCGCAACGACGATCGTCAAGCACAGCACGGTGCAGCCGAACGGATAGCTCCATTTCCTCGTCGAGATACGCGTCATGTGCGGGTCATCCCATTGGTCCTGTCAGCCGATCTGCCTGCTGCAGCCAGCCGGGCCTCATCATCAGTGCGGCGACCGCACTATTCATTGTTGGCGGCGGCATAACGTCATGATATGCCTGACCGAACCGGCAGATTCGTTGGCGGTGTCCGCCGAGCAATAACAAGCCGCTCGGTCATGGGGTCGGTCGGCGCGGCCGGGTCCGGGTCGGTGCTGCCGGGTTGTCCGCCGCCACTTCAGGCCGATTCCTTTTTCGCTACTCGCAGGTCGCCCAGTTTCTTGCGGTTCGGGTTGCTTACCGTTGCCGCGTCGATGACGTACTTGCACCCCTCGTTGTTCATCTCCGGCAGATCATACATCAGGTTGAGCATGAGTTCTTCCATGACACTCCGCAAGGCGCGGGCGCCGGTGTCACGGGCCAGCGCTTTGCTCGCCAGCTTCTTCAACGCGCCGGGTGTGAATTCCACTTCAGCGTTCTCGATTGAGAAGAAGAACTGATACTGTTGCACCAGAGCATTCTTGGGTTCGGTGAGGATGCGGACAAGGGTTTCGCTGGTCAGCGGCATGAGCGGAACCAGCACCGGGAGCCGGCCGATCAGCTCCGGGATCATGCCGTATTCGAGCACGTCCTCGGCCGTTGCCTGGGACAGCACGTGCGTCCTGTCGTCGGTGTGATCATCGACGGATTCTTCCGACGCGAAACCGATGGCCTTGCGGCCAAGGCGTCTGCGGATGATGTCCTCGAGCCCGACGAACGTGCCGGCACAGATGAACAGGATGTTGAAGGTGTCGATCTGAACGTATTGCTGTTCGGGATGCTTCCGACCGCCCTGCGGCGGGACGTTGGCGACGGTGCCCTCGAGCATTTTCAGAAGCGCCTGCTGCACGCCTTCGCCGGACACGTCGCGGGTGATCGACACGTTCTGCGTGGTCTTGCCGATCTTGTCGATCTCGTCGATGTAGATAATGCCGCGCTGGGCCGCTTCGATGTCGTAGTCGGCCGCTTGCAGCAGTTTGAGCAGCAGGTTTTCGACGTCTTCACCGACGTAGCCGGCTTCGGTGAGGGTGGTGGC
>JAZGCX010000383.1:0-3148 GCA_036477175.1 Phycisphaeraceae bacterium | reverse complement strand
GAATGTCTTCTCGCCGGTGAGCGGATCGAAGCGGATTGGATCGACAGTGTCATGGCAGTAGAAGATCGTCCCATCGGCCAGAAGGATGCCGATGTCGGTCGCATCGAGCAGTTCGGGCAGGGTGTTGCCGATGATATCCCACGAGCCGATCTGCGATTCAGGCTCGAGCGCGAAGTTCCGCACCCACGGGAAGTCGGATACGTCGATGAGCACTTCCTGATAGTCGTACCCGACCGCGGCCACGCCGAGCCGCTTTCGCCCGTTGGGGACGTTGTCGAACGCGAACGACCCATCGACGCCGGTGCGGGTTTCGACGAAAACGGAAAGCGACGGCACGTACAACGTCACTCGCGCGTTGGAGACCGGCGCGCCGTCCGCCTGCACCATACCCGAGACGGAGCCGGCCGATACATGAGAGATCAAGCCGCCGATGGTGATGACCGTGCTGAGCAGCACGCCGGTGTGGACATTCGAGCCGATCACATCAGTTCTCCTCGACCCTTGAGGGCAGGCCGGTCAAACGATACCACCGAGGGCTTGGCCTGGTAAAGCAAAAAATCGCCGCATTGAGCATTCCCCACGTGCGGGGGGAGGCGGCGCGCTGTTGCGGGTGCCTCGATGCCCTGATGCCTTCTTCTACGCACACGGCCCCCAGTTGGCCAGCAGTGCCAGCAGATCGAGGATGCCGATCCCGGCGCGCCGGGACCATCGCCGTCGGCTTCCGCCTCACTGACAGGTGCCACAGGGGTTGCCGCCGAGGGTCGAGCACCACGCAGCCAGCACCGTGTTCAGGTCGAACGAGTCCACACACCCATCAGGCGCGTCATCGGGTCCTGAGATATCCGCGAGGAGGAAGTCCGGGGAGACGCAGCCCTCGCAGGGCGGGTCTACGTCGCCGGGCGGGTCTGGGTCGGTCAAAGCGGAGCACCACGCACCCAGCACCATGTTCAGGTCGAACGAGTCAACGCACCCATCAGGCACACCGCCCGGGCCGGTGATGTCTGCCGTGCGCAGCGGCGCAGGCGGCCGAAAGTCAGCACACACCAGGATGTGATCGGAGGCCAAAGAATCGGTACTCAGCAGACCGTATGTGTCCAGGTTTTCCTGGGACATCTCCGGCGTGTAGAGGATGAAGTGGTTAGCGGCCTCCAGTACGTGGTCGGCGTAGATGAAGTAGTCCAGATGGCCGGGCCAGAATGAGCTGAAATCGTTGCGCCAGGTGTAGCCCATGCGCTTCTCGGTCTGGCGGGAGATCAGGTTCGCCAGATCCGTGCCGTCCCAATCCGGGGCGAAGTCCGGACCGAAGATGGCCTCGTTGACAATGTCACCGGTGAGCAGGGAAGTAAGCTGCTGGGTGAGCCCGACGAGGTTTAGATCGCCGGTGATGAGAATCGGCGTATTGGGGGGCAGATCAATCGCTCCGCCCAGGCGCTGGGCGTCGCGGATGAAGGCCATGATGCGATCGATCTCCGCCTGGCGGCCGGCCTCATTGGAGCAGCATGGCAGGTGGGCGTTGATGAGGAGCAGGTCGTTCCCCAGCACGCTGGTGGTGTCGATGAGCGCCGCCAGATTCCCGTCCAGCGGCCACGTGGCAAGGATGGGGTACCGGCTGATGGTCTTGCAGTCGGCTTGCTGTGCGGCGAACCACCGCCCGGGCAGCCAGTTCGCCACCAGGGCCGCGGTCTGGGCGGCACTGTGGTCGTAGATCTCCTGGAAATTGAGGATGTCGGGGGCGAGGGCGGCGAACTGCCGGCCGAAACGCGGCTCCTGCCCCGGCTCCCACGGCGAATCACTGAGCACGTTGTAGGTGATCACGCGCAGGTCGCTGGCATCCTGCCGCGTCAAGGGCATACGTGTTTTCGGGGGCAACGTCCCCTCATCGAGGTTGTAGCTGAGGATATCGCCGGCCTGAGGAAGTTGATCGCCGCCTGCTTCGTCCCGTAGAACGATGCGCACCTGCGGCCCCAAGAACAGCGGATTACTGCCATCGGGCAATGTATCGCGCCCAAAGGCAACTTCAAACACCGCAGCCGTGACGGTCGGCCCGCCGCGGAAGCGGAGGTGATCGTGGAAGACCGTGGTGGATCGGCCCTGATACCGGAACGTGCCGATGCGCTGGCCCAGCCGCCACTCGAGCTCGGCCCCGATCCCGGCGACCCACAGGCCGGTCCTGCTGTCGGCATCGGTGTCGAGGTAGATGCGCAGGTCGTTGTTCTCGCTGAGGTCAAGCTCCACGCCGAGCTCAAACCGCAGGAAAAGAAAGCGGTCATCGTCGGAGATCCACATCCGGCCCAGGTCGATGCCGGTGCCACCTCCGTCGCCGCTCGCGTCTTCGTATGCGGCCCGCATATCAATCCAGTCGTCGAAGACACCGTCGATGATGATCGAGCTCTGGTCGGCAACACAGAGCCGTACCAGCGATAGCGCCAGGGCCGCCGCCACGCCCACAACGGTGAAGCTGCTCAGGTGAACGCGTCTCATCGGCACGATTGGCCAGGGTTCCTTTCGCAAAATCCAGCTCGTCCGATACAACAATTCATTACATCGCAGCCCCTCGGCCCAGTCAATGAAAAAATGCGTGGATCGCGGGCGGGGATGACCAAGCAATCCCCCTGAGGGATCGGGTGGAACGGAAGAATGATGGTGGGCGTTTGCACGAAGCCGCTCGCGCCGCCGCGGCAGCTCGCGTGAGGTATTCCGACGTTTCGCGTTTCGACGTTTACTTCACGGGCACGGCCCCCATGCGGCCAGCAGCGCGAGCAGATCGAGGATGCCGATCCCGGCGCGCCGGGACCGTCGCCGTCGAAGTCCGGCGGCCCGCCGGGGTCGGTGCCCTTCACCCCCAGTTAGCGAGCAAGGTGAGTAGATCAAGAATGCCCACTTCGCCGTCGAGGTCGGCTGCGCAGGGCTCGGGTGGATCAGGGCATGGACCCCAACTACTTAGCAGGAGCAGCAGGTCCAGGATGCCGACCGTTCCGTCCTCGTCGAGGTCGCCGAGGATCGTGACGTCGAACGTGAAGGCGAATGATGCCTGCCCCGACCGGCTCGGCGGCACATCGTTGTCGATGAACGACCCGGCTTGAACATCCAGGGTGTACACCCCCGGCTCGAGGGCGCCGGCGGCTTCGAGGGCTTGCTTGTTGGTTCC
>JAZGCX010000382.1:0-2077 GCA_036477175.1 Phycisphaeraceae bacterium | reverse complement strand
GAAGCTCCGCAAGACGCTTGACGACGCCGGTCGTCCACAACCGTAGCTGCTTCAACGCGATGTCGCCCAACCTGTGGGGGCGGTTAGACATCGCCGCCATGCCCGGTCGATATAATCGCCGGCCATGAATCGGTCGACGCGCTACGACGTCCTTGTGATCGGTGGGGGCCATGCCGGGGCCGAGGCCGCCTGGGCGGCAAGCAATCTCGGTGCGCGCACCGCCCTGATCACCATGGACCCGGCCAGGATCGGCACGATGAGCTGCAACCCGGCCATTGGCGGGCTGGCCAAGGGGCAGATGGTCCGTGAGATCGACGCCCTGGGCGGGCTGATGGGACTGGCCGCCGATGCCACCGGGATTCAGTTTCGATTGTTGAATGCGTCGAAGGGCCCGGCCGTGCGCGGCCCGCGGTGCCAGTCGGACAAGTACCGCTACGCCAAAGAAGTGCAACGACTGCTGGCGACACGAAAAAACCTTGAGATACTCGCGGGCACGGTGGAGCGATTCTTTATCGAGAACAGGCGCGTGATGAGTGTTGAATGTGCGTTAAGGCAGGGGCACTTAAGTGCCCCTGCCTCCGTGAGTATCCGTGCGTCTGCCGTCGTGCTGACCACCGGCACGTTCATGCGTGGCCTGATGCACACCGGCGAGAAAAAGACAGACGGCGGGCGCGTCGGCGAATGGGCGGCGGTGGGCATCAGCGACGCCTTGCGAAAGCTCGGGTTCGACCTTGGCCGGCTCAAAACCGGCACACCCCCGCGCCTCGCTGCTGAATCGATCGACTTCGATGAGCTGGAGGTGCAAGGCGGTGATGATCGCCCCGTTCCATTCAGTGACCTGACCGATCCCCGCCCCCGGAACTTTCCCCCGCTGCCGCAGCGCGTCTGCCACGTGACCCATACCAATGACAAAATCCACGAGGCGATCCGCGCCAACCTCCACCGCGCCCCGATGTACAACGGGCAGATCGCCCCCGGAAGCACCGGCCCGCGGTATTGCCCGAGCATCGAGGACAAGGTCGTACGGTTTGCCGATCGTCCCAGCCACCACGTTTTCCTCGAACCGGAATCGCTGAGCACGAACGAAATCTACTGCAACGGCATCAGCACGTCCCTGCCGACCGACGTGCAGGACGTCATCGTGCACAACCTGCCGGGGTGTGAGAGCGCCCGGGTCCTTCGCTACGGGTACGCCGTCGAGTACGACATGGTCTGGCCACACCAGATCGACGCGACCTGCATGACCAAACCGGTGGCGGGCCTGTTCCTGGCCGGTCAGATCAACGGCACCAGCGGCTACGAGGAAGCAGCAGGCCAGGGACTGGTCGCCGGCCTCAATGCCGTTCGGTTTGCGCGCGGCGAAGAACTGGTCCGGCTGCGCCGCGATCAGGCGTACATCGGCGTCATGCTCGACGATTTGGTCACCAAGACACCCCGCGAACCCTACCGGATGTTCACCAGCCGCGCCGAGTTTCGCCTGCTTCTGCGGGCGGACAACACGGATGAACGGCTGACGCCCCTGGGCCGGCAGTGGGGATTGGTGGATGATCGGCGTTGGCGGGTCTTTGCCCGGCGTCAGGCCACAAAAGACGCGTTGCGCCATTACTTTTGCCGCCACCGCGTGCAGGGGCAGTTGATGAGCGATTGGCTGCGGCGGCCTCAGGTGAATGCAGACGCGGTGCTGGCCGCGCTCGACGGCGACCCGCTGCCACAGCGGGCACGCGATCGGCGGATCATCTCAACCCTGCTCGCCGACGCGCAATACACCGGTTACATCCAGCGCCAACAACGAGAGGTACAACGGTTAGCCGCTCAGGAACAGCTCGCCATCCCCATCGACTTTGGTTTCGCGCAGGTCTGCGGCCTGCGTAGCGAAGCGGCGTCGGTGCTGTCGAAGTTTCAACCGGCGACGCTCGGCCAGGCCGCCCGACTGGCGGGGGTGAACCCGGCCGACCTGATGCTCCTCAGCGTGGCGCTGTCGCGATAGCCACTGCCGTTGTCCGGCGCGTGCTTGCCACGGGCTTCGGTTTCGAGTTTCATTACGGCATGGCTGCGAATGAGCAACCGTCGCCGTGTC
>JAZGCX010000381.1:0-4965 GCA_036477175.1 Phycisphaeraceae bacterium | reverse complement strand
TTAGATCTCACTTGCCTGTCCCACAGCGGGACAGATCACGCAATCATGCTATCACAACCACTCGAATGCCGACTGCGCGACCATGGTACGTAGCAGGGCAAGTGCGGTACACGGTAACGTGTCGCTAGAGGTAGATCATGAATCCCGGGCGAGTCTTGAACTACAAGCTGTGTGGCCACTTCAGCGAGCCGGCCCGTGTCGGGCCGGCTCGGGGCGACACGGGCCGACTCGCTGGCGTTGCCCCCACGCACGAGATTGAACTGTGATTGGTATTACAACGACGGTGTGATCGCCCTCACATTTCGCGGCCGGCGAAGCCGAGGTTTTCTTCGAGCCAGTCATCGGCCTTGAGCACACTGTTGCGCTGGGCGCGTGCGCGGCGCTGCGCACAGTGCTGGACGTAATCCACCAGCTTTCGCGAACCGGGTCCGAGCGTTGATCGCTTGTTCGCGGCGCACACGGTCAGACACCAGCGCACCCATTTCGGCGCGTAGCGGACAAACAGTTCATCCTCGAGACTGAGGTAGGCGCCGGCGGTGCCGGGGTCGCCCTGTCGGCTGGTGCGGCCGTAAAGCTGGCGGTCAATTCGGCCCGCCTCGTGTCGTTCGGTGGCGATCACGTGGACGCCACCCTGCTCCGGGACGCCCCTGCCGGGCTTGATGTCGGTGCCGCGGCCGGCCATGTTCGTCGCCACGGTGATCCGGCCGGGCTGCCCGGCAGCGGCGACGATCTGCGCCTCCTCGGCGTGGCGCGTGGCGTTGAGCACCTGGTGTTCCAATCCCAGCTCGGTCAGCAGGGCGCTGAGATGTTCGCTGGCGCGCACGCTGCGGGTGCCGATAAGGATCGGCCGGCCCTGCTCATGCACACGGCATATTTCTTCAACGATGGCCGCCCATTTCACCTCGGCCGTCGCCAGCAACCGATCGGGCAGGTGCCGGCGGATCACCGGCCGGTGCGTCGGGATCGGCACGACCGGACAATGGTAGATCCGCCAGATTTCCTGGCGGTCTTCCACGACGGTGCCGGTCATCCCGGCAAGTTTCCTGTACAGGCGGAAGAATCGCTGGAAGCTGATCCGCGCCAGGGTGCCCTTCATCGGCTGGATTTGCAGGTTCTCCTTGGCTTCGATCGCCTGGTGCAGACCGTCGCGCCACGTGCGGTCGGGCATGAGCCGGCCGGTGAACTCATCGACGATGACGATCCTGCCGTCGTGCACGACGTACTGTTTGTCTTGCAGGTAAAGCTCGCGGGCGGTCAGGGCCTGTCGGACCAGCTCTTCACGTCGGCGCGCCCCGGCCCAGATGCCCTCGTCCAGGCCTTCGATCATTCGCACGAGTCTGGCGCGGCCGGCGGGGGTCAGCGTGACCTCCTGGAAGCGACGATCCACGCGGAAGTCGTGCCTGGGTTCCAGTTCAGCGGCGAGGATTGCGGCCCGCTCGAACGCCTGGACCTGCTCGGCGTTGGGTGAACTGCCGGAGATGATCAGCGGCGTGACCGCTTCGTCAATGAGGACGGAGTCGGCCTCGTCCACGATCGCGCACTGAAGGCCGCGCATCACCAGCCCGTCGAGGCCGCGATGTGCGTCGCCGGCGATCTTGCCCAATAGCGCCGACGGCAGCCCGCGCAGGGACCCGAGCGTCAGCCGATCGCGGAGGAAGTCGGCGGCAACCTCCTTGTTGGTGCAGTAGGTAACGTCGGCGGCATAGGCGTGACGGCGATCAGACGGCGGCATCGGCCCCTCAATGTGCGCCACGCACAGCCCGCAGAACTGGTACACCTTGGCCATGTCGTGCGCGTCGCGCTGGGCCAGGTAGTCGTTGACGGTCAGGACGTGGCAGCCGCGGCCGCGCCACCCGGCGAGTGTCGCCGGCAACGTGGCCGCCAGCGTCTTGCCCTCGCCGGTGGCCAGTTCGGCGATGCACCCGGCCTCCATCGCCAGGCCCGCCGCGACCTGCACCGTGTGCAGTTGCAACCCCAGCTCGCGTTCGATCACCTCGCGGATCAGCGCAAAGGCCAGTTGCACGTGTGCCGGCTTCTCGCGGCCGAGCCGGAAGGCGTACCGCAGGTGCTCGGCGCGGCGGCGCAGCCGCCGGTCACTGACGTTGGCAAAGCGTTTTTGCAACGCGACGACCCGGTGCGCGCGGCGAAGGTGCCACGCGCGGCGAGGCACGATCGCCTGCACCCGGCCGATGATGGCGTCCCACCACGCATCCAGGCCCTTGGGCAGCTTCCGCGTCGCGCCGCGGTTGGCGAGCATGCGCCACGTGCCGCTGGGCAATGCCCGTGGCGGCTGCGGCGGGTCAAAGCTGGTCCGGGCTGTCGTGGTGGTGCTGATCACGCCATTACCTTCATTTCTGAAGCCGACGCTGCACCATCTGCAACGCCGCCCGCCACCATTGTTGCAGCAGTGGTCGCGGCGGCATCTGGAACCGCGCCACCACCCGCTGGCCGCTCAGCAGCATGCGGCCGTGCTGGGGCATGGTGTCCGGCCGTATCCACACCTCAAAAAATCGCTCGGTGGTCTGCATGCCGCTGGGGTCGTCAAGTTTGACGGCCATCGCCCCGCCGCCGAGGTATCCCAGCGCGGCCGAGGGCAACTGCTGTGTGCCGGCGGGTGGGATGTTTTCGATCGTGCCGGTGAACTGGAGGTCGGGCCGGCCGCGGACCCGCAGCTCGACGGCGACGATCTGGTTCTTCTCATACGCCTCGGCGATGCGGGGCCCGACGCGTTGGTTGGCGGCCACGCGGATGATCAGGTCGTCGAGGCTGGCCACGATCCCGACCCGCTGGCCCCGCCTGAGGTAGGCGTCCTGGGCGTGCTCGATCTGCGGCGCGATCCATTGGCCCTTGAACGGCGCACGAATCACCAGGGCGTCGAGCTGACGTTGTGTTCGGTCAATCTGTTGCTGCAGCGCCGATCGCTTCTGTTCGAGGGCCTGGACCAGCGCCTGGTCTTCGGTGCGAGCGGTGTTGATCTGCTTCTGGATCAATTGCCGCTGAGCATTCAATTGAATAAGGGTTGCCTCGAGGTTCCGATTGACCGCGCGGAGCAGGGCGCGCTCGGACGGGTCCACTTGCCCGCCGCTGGGCAGCACGTCGATGACGAACCCGTCCTCGGACGTGTGGATGAATGCCAGTTCGCGCGGCTCAACGACGCCCTCGGCACGTGCCCGGTCCGGCATGGGGATCAGCCCAATCACGATGAACAGTGCCGCCAGAAAGCCGATGGTCGCGCCGACCGCCCGCGGCCGCACCCGCATCAATTCATGGTGCGTCGCCAGATAGTGGGCGAACTTGCCCATCGGCACGACAACCCACGTGACGATTGCCACCAGCGCGAGGATCACACCAATGATGAAGAATTGCTGCGAGACGAACCAGAGGATCGCGATGCTGATGAACACGCGGTAAATGCTCGATGCGAAGTGGTAAGCCACGAGCCACGGCCGCTCGCTCGGCAGGGTCACAATGTGGCGGGCGTGTTTGGTGCCGAACACATACCGCTTGACGAGGAAGAACAGGTAGTCCTTGCTGCGCTGGGCGAGGTTGGGGATCTCCAGCACGTCGCTGAGGATGTAGTAGCCGTCGAACCGTATCAGCGGGTTGCCATTGAACAGCAGCGTCGAGACGCTGGCGATAAAGAGGGTGTTGTAGGCGATGGCGTGGAGGGTGGTGTCCGCGCCGGTGTGGGTCCAGATGACCACGGCCACGGCGGCGACGGCCAACTCAACAAACATGCCCGCGGCGCCGATGATGGCGCGCTGCCACTTGCTTCGCAGCGCCCAACTGCTCGACGCGTCCACGTAGGGCACCGGGATGAACACGAGGAACATAATGCCGATCGTGTGCACCTCACCGCCGCTGTGACTGGCGCGGCCGTATTTCTTGCAGGCAAACCCGTGGCCCAACTCGTGCAGCGCCTTGGCGATCACGATCGCGACGTACAGCCACAACAGGTTGTTCGGGTCGAGCACGCCCTGGGCGCTGTCAACGAGTTGCTCGCCGTGACCGGCCAGTTGCCAGCCCGCCACCGCCATCAGGATCAGCCACAGCACCAGCCCGACCGGGCCAAAGACCCATCCGACCACACCCACCCAACGATCCAGCGTCCGGTCGGGGTCCCACAGCGGCACCCGCACGAACAACAGGTTCATCAGGTAGCCCTGGATCTCGCGGCGCACCTTCTTGCGGTACCGCTCAAAGAGGCCGGCCGAGTCGGCGGGAAGGTCCGCCATGAGCAGATTGGCCGCGTAGAGCTGGCCCAGCAGTTGGATCACTTCGTTCTGCGTCGGGGCCCGGTCGCCTAACTGACCGTTGGCGATCTCCCATGCCTGGCTGACCGTTCGCCTGCCGTCGAGCAGGCCGACGTAGTAGTACGACGCGTCGTTGATGCGGAAGAACTGGTTGTTGGAGGGGTCCCGCAGCACGTACCACATGTTGCCGCGGAAGTGCTGGCGGTAGCACTGGACCGTCGAGCGCAGCCGCGGCCGCAGTTCGCTGACGCGGTACCACGATTCGCTGAATGTCGGCCGCGGCTGGGGCATCGTCTAAACTCTAGCCAAGTGGGCTCCGATGAATTGTATCGGCACGCCGCGATCGGCCGAATCAGCTACAATTAGTCATTCGGGCCAGCGCCCGTTTTCGGGCCATTGATCTTGACGGAGAACAGGCCATGGTAACGACCGTTTCCGAAAGCCGGGTACACGAGCTGCTCGGCGACGACGCCGACGCGCTGCTGGGCTACACCGCCCGTGGCTTTGACCGTTCACAGTTGCACCTGCCCGGGCCCGACTTCGTGGATCGGGTCCTGGCCGGCTCCGACCGCTCGCCCCAGGTGCTCCGCAACTTCCAGCAGATCCTCAACACCGGGCGGCTGGCGGGCACCGGCTACGTCTCGATCCTGCCCGTGGACCAGGGCATTGAGCACTCCGCCGGCGCGTCGTTCGCCCCCAACCCGATCTACTT
>JAZGCX010000380.1:0-3144 GCA_036477175.1 Phycisphaeraceae bacterium | reverse complement strand
TCAAGCAGCGGCTGGTCGAACTGTTGACCAGCCCCGTCCGCTGGTCCGACTCGATGGCGTGGCTGATTGCCAACATCCCGGGCCGATGCGTGGAGCTGGCTCCCAACAAGGTCTTGGGCGGCCTGATGCGGCGGATCGATCGCAACACCAAAGTTGACAATTTCGCCGAACCGAAATAACTGTCCAGCGCCGCCGCACCCCCGGAATGCCCCGGAATGCCCCGGAATACCCGGGAATGACTCATGCCTGAATCTATTCCCACACGTGTTGCCCTGGTCACCGGTGCCTCCCGCGGCATCGGCGCCGCCATCGCCCAGGCACTGGCCAGGCAGGGCCGAACCGTCGTGCTCATGGCACGCGATGCCGAGAAACTCAACGCCGTCAGGACCCAGGTTGAATCGGACGGCGGTTCGGCGTCGACGGTGGCGTGCGACGTTTCCGACGCCGCCGCGCTGGCCGATGCCATTGAGCAGGTCGCCCAAGAGCACAAGCAGCTGGACATCCTGGTCAACAACGCCGGCATCACCCGCGATAACCTGGTGCTAAGGATGACCGACGACGAGTTCGACCAGGTGCTCAACACCAACCTGCGGGCGGTGTTCGTGGCCTGCCGGGCGGTGCTTCGGCCGATGATGCGCGGCAAGTGGGGCCGGATTGTCAACATCGGGTCGGTCGCCGGGCTGGTCGGCAACCCGGGCCAGGCCAACTACGCCGCCGCCAAGGCGGGCCTGGTCGGCCTGACCAAGTCGATCGCCAAGGAGATGGCCCCCAAAGCCATCACCGCCAACGTGGTGGCCCCCGGCTTTGTGCAAACCGACATGACCGATGGCCTGCCGCAGCCGGTGAAGGACTTGGCCGTCCAGGCCACGCCGCTGAAGCGGATGGGCCGGCCGGAAGAGATCGCCGCGGCCGTCGCCTACCTGGCCTCGGAAGAAGCCGGGTTCACCACCGGGCAGGTCCTGGCGGTGGACGGCGGGATGACCATGTGCTGAGGTTGCTGATGGCTGACTTGGGGTTTCAGATTTGCCGCAGGCCGACTCGTCTGCCGAGAAAAACCTCGAATCAGACCGCCGAAATCTGCAATGAGAAATCTGCAATCAGGACCCCGGCCCCCCGCTTGGCAGGGCCAGCCCGTCAAGCTATATTCCTTACCCGTATCGGGGCGGGCCTCGACAAGATGTGACGCGGGCGTACCCAAAGGCCGTCCTGCAAGAAGGAGCTGACACGATGGATGAAAAGGAAATCGAAGATAAGGTGGTCTCGATCGTGGCCGAGCAGATGGGCGTGGACAAAGGCGAGATCAACCGCGACACCAATTTCGTTAATGATCTGAACGCCGACAGCCTCGACACCGTCGAACTGGTCATGGAGTTCGAGGACGAGTTCGAGACCTCGATCCCCGACGAACAGGCCGAGAAGATCCAGACCGTCGGCCAGGCCATCGACTTCATCAAGGAACACGTCAGCAAGGCCGGCAAACCCTGACGCCCCCCCTCCGTCGCCGCGCCGCAATCCGCCTTCGGCGGACCTGACCCCAGGGGGAGAGGTTGCGCACGCGGCGTGAGACCGAATCCCATGAACAGACGCCGAGTTGTCATCACCGGTCTGGGCTGGGTCACCAGCCTGGGCACGTCTGTTGACCAGGTCTTCAACGACCTGTGCAACGGGGTCAGCGGCGTCAAGCCGATCACCCGTTTCGACACCACCGATTACACCACCAAGTTCGGCGGCGAGTGCAGCGACTGGACCGGCGGGGACAACCTCGACCCGCGTGAATCCAAGCGGATGGACCGCTTCGCCCAGTTCGCCCTCAACGCCGCCATCGACGCGGTCAACGACGCCGCCCTCGACTTCGCCAAGGAAAACCCGTGGCGCTGCGGCTCCATCGTCGGCTCGGGCGTCGGCGGCATCGAAGCGTTCGCCATCGGCCACCAGAGACTGCTTGAAAAAGGCCCCAGCCGCGTCAGCCCCTTCATGGTCCCCAAACTGATGTGCAACGCCGGGTCGGGCAATATCTCTATCTACTACAAGCTGCACGGGCCCAACTACGCCGTCGCCTCCGCCTGTGCCAGCGCCGCCCATGCCATCGGTGACGCCACCGACGCGATCCGACACGACGCGGCCGACATCATGATCACCGGCGGGTCTGAGGCCGCCCTCTCCCCCCTGGGCCTGGCGTGCTTCATCGCCCTCAAGGCCCTGTCCCAACGCAACGACAACCCCGCCGCCGCCTCACGACCCTTCGACAAGGACCGCGACGGCTTTATCCTCTCCGAAGGCACCGGCATCATCATCCTCGAAGAGTACGAACACGCCAAAGCTCGCGGCGCCAAAATCTACGCCGAACTGCTGGGCCACGGCCAGTCGGCCGACGGCTGGCACATCACCGCCCCGGATGAAGACGGCAAGGCCGCCGCCTTCGCCGTCCAGACCGCCCTCAAGGACGCCGGCCTCAACCCCGACGACGTGGACTACGTCAACGCCCACGGCACCGGCACACCCCTGGGCGACCTCGCTGAAACCCGCGCCATGAAACTCTGCCTCGGCGATCACGCCAAAAAAGTCGCCATCAGCTCCACCAAGGGCATGACCGGCCACCTCCTGGGCGCCTCCGGCGGCATCGAGGCGATCATCACCGCCAAGACGATGGGCACCGGCATCATCCCCCCGACGATCAACCTCGACACCCCGGACGACGAATGCGACCTCGATTACGTGCCCAACACCGCCCGCCAGGCCCGGGTCGATATCGCCATCACCAACTCCTTCGGCTTCGGCGGCCACAACGTCTGCCTCGTCCTCGGCAAAGTCTGATCATCGTCGCTTTGCTTCTCAGCCCAACCGAGGGGCGAACCAAGAATCACCTATACTGACCGCCCATGCGGGGCAGTTTCTTCGCCGATGACAACCCACTTGCTGCCCGTGGACCGCGCCCGGACGCCCGGTTCCACGCCTGGCAGAACAACTTCGTCACGTACGTCAACGGCCACCTGCCCGATTGGGGTCTCGCGGCCAGCGAGGCCGGCGGCAACACCGCCCACTACACGCTCCGCTGGGTCTCGACCTGCTGCGAGACCGGTACGTGGGGCGAACTGGTCAACGCCACGGTGGTGAAGTAGGATGCGAACACGCCCTGCTTTGAAG
>JAZGCX010000038.1:0-4106 GCA_036477175.1 Phycisphaeraceae bacterium | reverse complement strand
GAGGTAAACGCCGGCTTCGCGGTGGCCCATGCGGCCGGGGAAGTTGCGGTTCGTCGTGCTGATGCAGGTTACGGCAGAGTTGAGGCGTGCAAAGGTATCGGTCGGGCCGCCGAGGCAGGCGGCACAGCTTGAGGCGGCGATCTGACAGCCGGCATCTTCGAGGACCTGGTAGATGGATTTGTGGGCGCGGGGGTCGTTGGGCATGGCCGCTGAAGCGGCCACGCCGGAGTCACGGGAAGGGGACTTGTGGGCGCGGGGGTGGTTGGGCATGGCCGCTGAAGCGGCCACGCCGGAGTCACGGGAAGCGGCCACGCCGGAGTCACGGGAAGCGGCCACGCCAGCCACGCCAGCGTGGCTGTCGCCAGCGGGCGATTGGCCGAGGGGCAGGCCAAAGACGTTGAGGCGGAGCATGTCGGCGTGGACCTCGGTGGAGCCGGGGACGACGTAGGTGGGGAGCTTGACCTGTTTCCCCTGGAGCAGAGCGGCGACGAAGATCATGTCGGTGATCTTGCCGCCGGTGCAGGAGCCGACGTAGGCGCGGTCGAGCTTGACGTGGCGGCAGTTGTAGGCGGTGTCGCGGTTGTCGGGTGAATGGGGCTTGGCGACCAGCGGTTCGAGCGTGTTCAGGTCCCACTCGGCTTCGTAGTCGTAATCGGCGCCGGGGTCGTCGGTGTAGACCTGCCACTGGCTGATGGTGGAGCGGGCCTTGACGTAGTCGAGCGTTTTTTGATCGACGTCGCAGACGCCGTTCTTGCCGCCGGCTTCGATGACCATGTTGGTGAGGGTCATGCGGTCTTCGAGTGTGAGGCTGGTGATGCCGTCGCCGGCGAAGTACATGGCCTTGTAGGTGCCGCCGGAGACGGAGATGTCGCCGATGACGGCGAGGATGAGGTCTTTGGCGGTGAGATAGGGTGGGATCTGGCCGTGGAAGGTGAACTTCATGGTGGGCGGGACTTTGAGCCAGCACTTGCCGGTGCCGAGGACGAAGGCGGCATCGGTGTTGCCGACGCCGGCGGCGAATTGGCCGAACGCGCCGGCGGTGCAGGTGTGGCTGTCGGTGCCGAGCAGGACTTCACCGGGTCGGACGTGGCCCTCTTCGGGCAGGGCCTTGTGGCAAACGCCCTTGTAGCTGGTCTTCGTCGGGTCGTTGTAGGGATTGGGCATGCCCGAGCCCGCTTCGGAGTTGATGAAGTCGGGGTCGTAGTAGTAGCGCAGGCCCTGCTCGGTGACGAAGTCACGCAGGATTTGCACGTTGCGGTGGCACTTGTCGTCGGCGGTAAAGATAAAGTGGTCTGGGATGATAATGACGCGATCGCGGTCCCAGACTTTGGCGTCTTTGCCGAACTGCTCTTTGAAGATGCCGATGGTGCCCGGTCCGCACACATCGTGCGTTAACAGCACATCGACGTCGACCCACACATTTTCACCGGGCGCAACCTCGGATCGGCCGGCGTGCGCAGCCATAATCTTTTCGGTCATGGTCA
This sequence comes from Phycisphaeraceae bacterium, assembly GCA_036477175.1. Classification (GTDB taxonomy): domain Bacteria; phylum Planctomycetota; class Phycisphaerae; order Phycisphaerales; family Phycisphaeraceae; genus JAZGCX01. Next base: position 2,622 of record JAZGCX010000038.1, on the reverse strand, counting down.
TGGGTCTGGCCATGGCGGAACTCCTGCATGGGAGCGATTGTCGGTCAGTCCGTTGGGTTGAACCGGCCGGACCGGCGTTCCGAGCCGGTTATTGTATCGCAAGCCAGGGACCGGGACTACGGGCTCGCCGGGGGAGTAGGTGGTTTTTTGACGGGCGTGCGCGGCGGGCCTATATTCACGGCGATTTATCCGCAAGAACAAGATTGATTAAGGATCAGGGGCATGTCCATGAGAGCGACGGCGATCGCATTGGGCGTCGCCCTATTCGTGGCCGGCTGCAAGAGCCCACTCGAGCGGTCGATGGAGCGCGCCCTGCGCGAACAGCTGGTGTCGCAGCACCGGGCGTACCTCAAGGCGGTGGCGGCCGGACCGGTCATTGAGATCCGGCACGTGCCCAGCATCGTGGAGAAGAAACTGGTTGAGGAAGGCCGCATCGGTGAGCTGGACCGGATGAGCGGCCCCACGGCGTATGAGCAGCAACCGCTGGAGCTGGGCCCTGACCTGACCGGGCAAGAGGAGGCCGAGACGGTTCGGATGACGCTGCAGCAGGTGATTCACCTGGCCGCCCGCAGCAACCTGGACGTGCAGGTGGCGCGGCTGCTGCCGGCGATCAGCCAGGCCCAGATCACTCAGGCCGAGGCCGCCTTCGACGCCGTCTACTTCGCCGATCTGTCGTACAGCTCCACGGACACGCCCGCCCCGCCGTCGCCGATTCCCACCTTCGGCGCCACGCAAAGAAAAGTAACCGAGCTGACCACCGGCATCCGCAAGTCGTTGACCACCGGCGGTCAAGTGACGTTGCAGACCACCGCCCGGCGCCAAACGACCATCCCGTCAATCACCGCGATCAGCACCTTCGACACCGCAAGCGTGGAGCTGTCGGTCGTGCAGCCGGTGCTGCGGAACTTTGGGTCGGACGTGACGCTGGCGCAGGTGTATCTGTCCCGCAACGCGCGGGCGGCCGACCTGGAGGACCTGCGCCAGGCCCTGCTCGACACAGTCGCGGCCGCCGAACAGGCGTACTGGAACCTGGTACTGACCCGGCAACGGCTGCTGATCGCGCTGCGCCTGCTGGAGCGGACCGAGGCCGACCGCGATCAGCTAGACAAGCGCGGCGGGTTCGACGCCAGCCCCGTGCAGATCACCGAGGTCAACAGTGACGTCGAGCGGCGTCGCGCGGAAGTGATCCGGGCACGCCAGGACGTGCGACGCGCGTCCGACGCGCTCAAACGATTGATCAACTCCAAGGACCTGCCCGTCGCCGGCGAGACGTTGATCGTTCCTGTCGAGCGGCCGGCCGACCTGCCGATCGCGTTCAGCCTGCTCGACGCCGTGACGACGGGGCTGCGTCATCGGCCGGAGATGAACAGGGCGCTGCTGCTGATCAGCGACGCCTCGATCCGGCAGCGCGTCGCGGACAACCAGCGGCTGCCCGTGCTGAACCTGGGCGCCACCATCCGCTACAACGGGTTGGGTAACAACACCGGCGAGGCGTACCGCGAGCTGGGCGACGGCGACTTCATCGACTACCTGCTCAGCGCGCAATTCGAGGTGCCGATCGGCAACCGCGGGCCCGAGGCGCAGTTCCGGCGCTTCCAGCTCGAACGCCAAACGTCGGTCGTCGCCTATCAGCGTGTGGCCCAGGACGTGGTGACGGAAATCAAGGACGCGCTGCGTGACGTGCTGGCGGCGCACGAGCTGATCGCCGCCAACCGTGCCGCCCGCCGCGCCGCCGCCGACAACCTCCGCGCGATCGAGGCGCAGGAAGATGCCGGCGTCGATCTGACCCCCGAATTCCTGGACCTCAAACTCCGGCGGCAGGAAGTGCTGGCGGAGACCGAGTTCGACGAGATCAGAGCACTCACCGGCTACAACATCGCCATCGCCAACTTCTACCGCACCACCGGCACATTGCTGGAACGCAACGGCATCACGTTCGCCGACGAACCGATCAAACCGTAAAGCCGATTTCACGCTCGTGCTGTGGGGCTCGGCTGTCCGGCTTTGTCGGGGCGTGGCAACGTCGCTACATTGGCGGTATGCGTTATGCGTTGATCATGGCGGGCGGGTCGGGGACGCGGCTGTGGCCGATGAGCCGCCAGGCGATGCCCAAACAACTGATCCCGTTCATTGGCGGCAAGAGCCTGATTCAGATCGCTTGTGACCGGCTGGAGGGGCTGGTGCCGGCCGTGCAGCAGTACATCTGTGCGGGTTTGACGCACCGCGAGCCGATCCTCGCGGCGGTGCGATCGTTCAACGCGGATCGGTACCTGGGTGAGCCGACGGGCCGGGACACGCTCAATGCGGTGGGGTTCGGCGCGGCGGTGATCGGCAGAAAGGACCCCGACGCGGTGATCGCCGTGTTCACCGCGGACCACATCATCGAGCCGATTGATCAGTTTCAACGAATCGTTGAGCAGGGTTTTGCGTTGGCTGAAGCGCAAGCCAATACGCTGGTGACGTTCGGGATTGCGCCGACGCGCGCCGCGACGGGGTTCGGTTATTTGCAACTGGGTCGGGAAATAGAGATAGAGGCTCAAAGGCAGGGAGGCAGGGAGGCAGAAAGGCGAGGAAGCGCAGAGGCAGGAAGGGCGTTTGTGGTCGAACAGTTCAAGGAGAAGC
>JAZGCX010000379.1:0-5679 GCA_036477175.1 Phycisphaeraceae bacterium | reverse complement strand
ATTGTCTGTGTTCATCCGTGTGTATCTGTGGTTCAAGCCCAAGCCTCAAGTCTGATTTTCTCTGCGCTCCTGGCGTCCCTGGCGGTTCAACGTGAACGGATCGCGACCGATGGTCGCGGCCTTACATGCAGCAAGAGGTTGTCACGCACAGAAACGAGCAAGCGGGACAGGTCTAATTGTTATTGCGACGAACACAGATTCGCCGCCATCCGAGTTGTGACGAGACACCCATCCTGACTTCTGTTGTCAGGCAAAGCCTGACCTACCTGGGTTTGTGTACCAGGGCCTCATTGATGGCCTGCTCGATCTCGCCGGCAAGGGGGGACAGCTCCGCCACGAGGTCGGTCTGATCAAGGATGGCCAGCAGCGTCGGGCTGTCGAGGATGGCACGCAGGTTCTCGCCGGTCATGCTCCCGGTTTCGAGGATGAGGCTGATCTTAGGGTCATCGGCGAGCATTCTCATGGCCTGCTGTACCGACGGGCGCTGCCGGATCCCCTCGATCGCCGGGTGGTTCACGAAGGCCTGTCGCGCCACGGGGTCGTTGATGACGACGAGGCCGTTCGCGAACAGCGTGATCAGCCGCATCTCGTCGAGCGGGTTGATGGCGTCGGCCAACCGGCCGACCGTGCTGTCGCGCGCCGCTTGGGCCATGGCCACGACCTGCCGGGAGACGGGGTTCGCGGTGGTGGCGCCATCGGGTGCGGTGGTCTGGGCGAGGCTCGTGGTGGCGATGGGCTCGAGGGAGAGCACGGTCCAGATCAGCAGGAAGCCGAGCACGGTCCCCTCCAGCAGGCCCAGGCCCGAACCGATCAGCCGGTCGTAGCGCTTCCACTGGGGTTTGCGCTTCTGCAACCGGCCGATCACGACCTGCAGGATGACGGTCATGACGACGACGTTGGCCAGCGCGCAGATCGCGATGCTGATCACCCGGTTGGTGATCCCCGTCGAGTGGAGCACGGCGGTGCACAGGCCTTCCAACGCCTTGCCCATGGGCACCGCGAGCAGCGCCGCCACGAGCAACCCGCCCAGCAGCGCCGCGATCCTGGCGGCACCGATCCAGTACCCGTTGACCGTGGCCAGCGCGACGAACAGGAAGAACAGGACGGTCACGAGATTGCCAAAGGCGATCGCTGCGCCCGAGATCACGACAAGCGCGCTCAACCCAAGACCCGGCGGCGACATGAAGAAGCCGACCAGCCCGGCCGGCCTCTCGCGATGCCGGGGCGTGACTTGCACGGGCACTGGCTGCGGCGCGGCCCGAAGCGCCGGGGAATCGTCAAGCACTTCGTCGAGCAGGCCGAGAGGCTCCGCTTCATCTGCTGCCGCGGTGGTGAACGGTGCGTCCGCCGCCTGCTGCCCTTGGAGCCTGTGCCTGGCCTGCTCGTAGCAGGCCTTGCAGTAGTAGTGTCCCCGGGGGTCCTTGATGCGCGGGCGGCCTGAGCAATCCTCGCCGCAGATCACACAGATCTTTGTCATCAGCCGACTCCGGCTCCATCATAACCCAGGCGCCAGACGATCAGGAGTCGAGCCCCAACGGTTTCTCCAGGTCCTCGATCAGTGGCTCGTCAACCCGCGGCAGCTCGCGAAGCTTGCGTTTAAGCGACGACGCCGTCGGCACCGCCCTCGCGCACCACTCAGGACAAGCAAACGGGACAGGTCTAAACCAGCGGGTTGTCGTCGTTCTGGATGATGTGCCGGGCGGGTTACGCCGCGGTGGGCCGAGAGATGGCGAATTGTTCCTGGGTGGCGATGAATTTGTCTTCGTTGCGGACGAAGGCTGAGACGACGTCGGGGTCGAAGTGGGAGCCCGACCCCTCGACGATCATGGTCCGGGTTGTATCATGGGGCAGCGCCCCCTTGTAGACCCGTCGTGAGGTGACCGCGTCGTACACGTCGGCGAGCGCGACGATGCGGGCGCACAAAGGGATATGCTCGCCCTTGAGCCCTTCGGGATACCCGCTGCCGTCGAAGCGTTCGTGGTGTGAGGCGGCGATGTCGCGTGCCATCTCCAGGAACCGGGCGTTCGGGTAGGATTGCAAGGCGGCGTCGAGGGTTTGAGCGCCCAGCTTGGTGTGGATTTTCATGATCTCAAACTCGGCGTCGCTGAGTTGACCGGGCTTGAGCAGCACGGCGTCGGGGATACCGACCTTGCCGATGTCGTGCAGCGGGCTGGTTTGATAGATCAGCCGGACGTACTCGGTATCCAGCGCGTCACGATACTTTGGTTGGTTGGCCAGGTGTTGTGCGAGGATGCGGGAGTAGTTTCGCACCCGCTCCAGATGGGCGCCGGTTTCGGGGTCTCGCGACTCGGCAAGTTTGGCCAAGGCGAAGATGGCCAGGTCGCGCGTCTCCAGCGCCAGGATACGCTCGCCGGCACGCACTCGCACGATCAGTTCCGCCGAGTTGAACGGTTTGGTGATGAAGTCATCGGCGCCGGCGGAGAGGCCTTCGACGACCTCCTCGGGACGGGTGTGGGAGGTGAGCAGGATGAAATAGACGTAACTGGGCAGTTCCTCGGCCCGCACCGCCCGGCACAGTTCGATCCCGTCCATGTCCGGCATTTCCCAGTCGGAGATGACCAGGCGGTGTGAATCGAGGCGGATCATGTCCAGTGCCCGGCGGGCATTGGTGACGGCCTCGACCTTGTGCCCGGCTTCCTTGAGGGCGTGCCGCAGCATGTCGAGCGTGATGTTATCGTCGTCGACGATCAGGATCCGCATGGCTTCCTCCCCGATACGGCCTGCGTCTCACCGTGCTTTATCGGAAATATCTGCCAGCACCTTGGGCAGAAAGTCCAGGCACCGCCGCATCTGGTGCTCCAGTTCGGTCAGGCAGCCCAGGGCTTTGTCGAGGTCGGCGTCTCGGCCCAGTTGCTCAAGATCGCTGGCGACCTTTTGGAGCGATTGTGCCGACAGGTTGGCCGCCACGCCCTTGAGCGCGTGGGCCGAACGCGCAACCCGGTTGGCGTCCCCATCGTTGATGCTCTGCACGATCCGTTCCAGGTCATCCAAAGCCTGCTTCTGGAACGTGTCGAGGACCTTGACGACCAGTTCGGCGTTGCCCATGCAACGTTCGAGCAGCGCGACGGCGTCAACGGGTGGCGTTGGCTGTGCGGTGTCCTCGGGGGCGAAAGGGGGGAGCTGACTGTCATCCGGTTCGCTCTGGTTCCCGACCGGGGGGTCTTGGGGGGGGGTTGCTCGGGATGAACCGCGACGCGACAGTGACGACTCGATGGCACCGATCAGCTTCTTGGGATCGATCGGCTTGGCCACGTAATCGTCCATGCCTGCTTCGAGGCAGCGTTCACGATCGCCCTTGATCACGTTGGCCGTGAGGGCAATAATGGCGATTCGTTTGTGGTTTGGCTCGGCCTCGGCTCGTTCATGCTCGTGTTGGCGGATTCGTTGCGTGGCTTCAAAGCCGTCCATCTGGGGCATCTGGCAGTCCATGAGCACCACGGCGTATTCGCCTGTGGACACGGCTTCCACAGCTTTTTGGCCATTGTCCACGATGTCGCAGGGGTAGCCGGCTTTGCCAAGGATCTCGACGGTCACGATCTGGTTCACCTCGTTGTCCTCGGCCAGGAGGATGCGCGGCCCGTCGGCTTGAGCCGTCGGCGCGGGCTCAGGTGTGGCGGCGGGTATGCTCTCTTCCAAGTGCGTCCGGTTTTCATGGAGTACCAACTCGCCCTTGATCACGCGGATGAGCGTGTCGAACAGGTCGGATTGCCGCACCGGCTTGGTGAGACAGGCGGCAAGGCCGAGTTCTTGCATCTTTTCCTCACTGATCGCAACATCAATCGAGGTCAGAAACATTAGCACGGTGTCTTGAATCTCAGGGCTGGCTTTGATGGCCTTGGCCAGTTCGACCCCATCCATCCCGGGCATCTGCATGTCAAGGATTGCCAGGGAGAACACTGTCCCGGCCGTCGCGGCTTCGTGAAGGATCTCAAGGGCCTGTTCGCCGTTTGCCGCGGTCATGACGGTGATACCCCAACTGGCCAGTTGGGTTTGCAGGATCTCGCGGTTGGTCGCGTTGTCGTCCACCACCAGGGCCCATAACTGGCGGAAGTGGCTCAAGACCGCCTGCTCCGGCTGATCGCCGTGTGGCCGGTCCTGCTTCTCAAACTTCGCCGTAAACCAGAACGTCGATCCGTGGCCGGGTTCGCTCTCGACGCCGATCTCGCCGCCCATGAGTTCAATTAGACGCTTGCAGATCGCAAGGCCCAATCCCGTGCCGCCGTATTTGCGTGTGGTTGACGCGTCCACTTGTGAGAAGGCCTTGAACAATCGATCCTGGCGATCGGGCAGGATGCCAATGCCGGTGTCGTTGACGCTGAATCGAACGGTCACGTGCCGGTCCGTTTCGTGATCCAGGACGGTGCGGATGACCACCTCGCCCTTTTTCGTGAATTTGAGGGCGTTGTTGACCAGGTTGATCAGGATTTGTCGCAACCGCTCGGGGTCGCCCCGGACGAACGACGTGACGGTCGGGTGCACGAAACATGCCAGTTCCAGGCCTTTCTCGTGGGTCCGGCGGGCGAAGACCTGCCCGACGTCATCGACCAGCTCGCGGAGGTCGAAGTCGGTGGTTTCAAGCTCCAGCTTACCCGCTTCGATCTTGGAAAGGTCGAGGATGTCGTTGATGAGAGTCAACAGCGAGTCGGCCGATGTCTTGGCGATCTTGGCATACCTTGTCTGCTGTTCATCCAGGTTCGTGCCCCGCAGCAGGTCCACCATGCCGACCACGCCGTTAAGCGGTGTGCGGATCTCATGGCTCATGTTTGCCAGGAATTGACTCTTGGCGCGGTTGGCCGCTTCGGCTGCTTCTTTGGACTTCTCCAGATCGCTTGTGCGCTGTTTGACCTGCGTCAGCAGATTTTCGTTTAGGTCCCGCAGCTCCCTGTCGCGCTGGCACACCGCTTGCCGCATCTGCTCATAGGCGCGCGAAAGCTGTCCAATCTCGTCGTCGTGCGGGTCCTCGATCGACACCGTAAAATCACCGCGGGAAATGCGTATGCTGGCTTCCACGATCTTGTCCAGCCGGTGCGCCCACCTTCCCATGGTCATGAAAACGAGGGACAGGCTCAGCCCGGTGGCCAGCAGCACCATGCCCAGCGTGGCAAGACCGTGCTGACGGAGTGCCCCGGGCATCGACTTGGTCGATAGTCCCACCGCAACGCGGCCGACGACTTTCGCGTCAGACAAAGGGGCCTGCGGTACTGCTGGCCTGCCGGCGGGCGTCGTCGTGGGATCCTGGGTGCTTCGAGGCAAGTCCGGGATGGCCGGTTGCACCACGTGCACCACCGGATGGGTGCTGACGATGTTGTTGCCCTCTTGCGGGCCCTTATCTCGATCGGCCAGCGGCATTAGCTCGTGCCGGCCGACATGTGTCACGAGCAGGTCGTCTTTGTTGTAGACGGCGACAAACGACACCTGCTTATGGGCCTCGAGAAACCGCCGCGCCACGTGGGTCAGGTCAATCTCGTTGCCTTCGACCAGCGCTGATTCGGTGGCCTGAGCAAAGGCAATGGCAATGGCGTCGGCGGTGAGCCGCTGTTGATGCGCGATCTGCTGACTGACCTGCACGAGACTCGCGGTCGCCATGACCGCCAGCGCAAGCAGGATCGCCGCCATGGCGACCGCCGTGGCCTTCAACCGAAGGCCTGAGCGGGGCAA
>JAZGCX010000378.1:0-2046 GCA_036477175.1 Phycisphaeraceae bacterium | reverse complement strand
AGCGGCACACGCTGCTGGTCACCGGTGCTTCGCAGGGCGCGCGGTCGATCAACCGGTTGATGATGGAGCTGGTCGGCCAGGCGCGGGTGCGGCATGCGCTGCAACGCTGGCAGGTGCTGCACCTGTCGGGTCCGTCGGACGTGGCCGAGCTTCGCCGCGGTTATGAGCGTGCGGAAGTGCCGGCGCGGGTCGAGGCGTTTACGGATGCGATGGGCGCGGCGTGGGGTTCAGCGACGTTGGCGATCAGCCGGGCGGGCGCCGGGAGCGTGGCGGAGGCGTGGGCCAACACGGTGCCGACGGTCTTCCTGCCGTATCCGTATCACCGGGACCAGCACCAGCGTCACAACGCCGAGCCGCTGTCCGGCACCGGCGCGGCGATCGTGGTGCGGGACATGATCGACGCCCGGGCCAACGCGAAGGAGATGAGCGGCCTGCTGCTGAACCTGATTACCAACGACGCCCAGCGTGAGCAGATGGTGCGTCTGATGCGGCGTGAGGCGCCCCCGGATGGGGCCGAGGCCGTCGCCGCGTGGCTGACCGAACACGTTGACGCGGCGGCCAAGGCCCGGCGGTAAATCATCGGGCGGGCGGCCATGGATCATTGTTGTTGGTTGCGATTTTGCCGCGGGCGTGCTTTCCCGTAAACTCGATGCTTTGGACGTTGCACCACTGCAGTCAATTATGTCAGCCCATGAGCCCGGTGACCAGCAGCCCGTTTGATCTTGAGACCATCGCGCAGCCGGCGGCAGCGGTTGAGGCGTACATGGCCGAGTTTCTTGACCAGCGCCCGCTGCCGGCGAACCTGCGTGAGGCGATCCGTTATGCGGTGTTGGGCGGGGGCAAGCGATTGCGGCCGATCCTGGTCGTGCGGTGCTGCGAGGCGGTGGGCGGGTGTGCCCGGGACGCGATGGCGGCGGCGGCGGCGGTCGAGATGATCCACGCCTTTTCGCTGGTGCACGACGACCTGCCGGCGATGGACGACGACGACCTGCGCCGCGGCCGACCCACCCTGCACAAGCACACCAATGAAGCGATGGCGATCCTCGCCGGCGACGCGCTGACAGCGTTGGCGTTTGAGCTGATCAGCACGCGGATCGGGTCGGCCGACCTGGCGTCGGTCATCACGCGTGAGTTAGCGATCGCCACGAGCGACATGATTGGCGGCCAGGTGTATGACACGCTGGGCGGCTTCGACGCGGCGCTGGACCCGGTGCAGCGGCTGAGGACGACCCACCGGCACAAGACCGCGGCGCTGATCCGCGGCTCGTGCCGTATGGGTGCGATGTGCGGCGGTGCCGATGCGGCGCAGCTCGACGCGCTGACCCGCTACGGCGAGGCGATCGGGCTGATGTTTCAGGTCGTGGATGACCTGCTCGACGAGACGCAGACGACCGAGCAACTGGGCAAGGCGGCCGGCAAGGACCGCCACCAGGGCAAGCTGACCTATCCGGGCATGATGGGGATCGAGCGGAGCCGAGCTGAAGTGAAGCGTCTGCACGACGCGGCGCTGGGGGCGCTGGAAGGAATTGGCCCACCGGCCGAGCACCTGCGAGTGCTTTGCGGTTTTCTCGCGGTGCGGCAGAAATAATGCCGACGGGGTATCTTGGACCACCGGGTCGGGTAGAATCTGTGCCAGTCCGGCCCGGGGCGGCGGCGTGGGGATCGACAAGGATCCAACATGGCAGATCACAACGGCGAGCCTGTTACGTCGGGAATCGATCTGGAACTACTCGAGCGCATTAAAGGCCCGGCTGATCTCAAGAAGCTGTCGATCGACCAGCTCCCACAACTGGCCGCCGAGATCCGACACGCGATCTGTGACCAGGTCTCCCGGACCGGCGGACACCTGGCGCCCAACCTGGGCGTGGTTGAGCTGACCATCGCGCTGCACTACGTGTTTGACTTCGCGCACGACCGGCTGCTGTTTGACGTTGGGCACCAGTGTTACCCGCACAAGCTGTTGACCGGTCGGCTGGAGCTTTTGCCGAAGCTGCGGACGCGTGAGGGCATGGCCGGTTTCCCCGAGCCGAAGGAATCGCCATACGA